>JBEBTQ010000124.1:0-8598 GCA_040393685.1 Advenella kashmirensis
TTCGCCACGCAACAACGGTTGCAGCGCGCGACCTTCAATGCGATGTCTGGGAACGGGGATATCCAGCGCAGCCAGAATGGTCGGAACGATATCGACACTTTCCACCATTTTTGTCTCGCGAAGTCCGCGCGTGGCATCGGCCTGTTCCGACGGATCGTAAATAATCATTGGCACCCGCTGCACAACATCATAGAAAAGCTCTTTCTCGCCAAGCCAATGATCACCCAGCAGATCGCCATGATCGGCCGTGATGATGACAAGCGTGTTATCCATGAGACCGGCAGATTCCATATACTCAAACAGTCTGCCCAGATGATCATCCAATTGTTTGATGAGACCCTGATAGGCAGGCCGCACGCGCTGCACACATTCATCACTGGAAAAACTGACGCTTTCCTCCTGCTGCCGATAGGCAGCCACCACGGGGTGGGCATTGCGTTTCTCTTCTTCGTTGCGCCTGACCGGCAGACACTCCTGGGGCGAATACATATTGTGGTAAGGCGCCGGCGCTACGTATGGCCAATGTGGTTTTACATAACTCAGATGCATGACCCACGGCTGATCGCCAGCCGCTTTCATATAGTCAATAGCGCAATCGGTCATATAGGCGGTTTCGGAATCGGGTTCCTTTACGCGCGACGGATAATTCACATTCCGCATATGCCATCCGCTTTGCACCTGTCCCTGATCGTCTTCAACGGCAATGACGTAGTCTGTCCAGGGATCCGGAGAGTCGTAGCCACGCGCTCGCAGATAGGCAGGGTAACCGCTCTCGTCGCCGGGTTCATGATGACCGTCATATCGGTCCAGTTCCCTGAACCCCCCTGTTTTCAGCAGGGTTCCCAGCTCGGTCTGTCCGTCTACCTGCATGCGTTCCAGTCCGTGCTTATCCAGCATCACATGTGTCTTGCCCGCAAGCACAAGCTCAATACCCGCGTCCTTCAGATATTCCCCCAGCGTGATCTCACCTATAGATAATGGCACACGATTCCATGTGGCACCGTGGGTAGAGGGATAACGTCCGGTGTAATAACTCATTCGTGATGGACCACAGACACCCGAATTGACGAAGGCCTTTTCAAACAGCACGCCCCGGCTTGCCAGCCGATCCATATGCGTTGTCTGCAAATACGGGTGACCATAGCAGCTCAGGTGATCTGCCCGTAGCTGATCCGCCATGATAAAGAGAACATTTTTAACTTTTGCCATACACTGCTCTATTTTCCAACCTTGAAGCCCGAATCACGCACCACCGGCTCCCATTGTTTTCTGAAATCGTCGATGGCCTTGCGGGTCTGTTCCGCATTGGCCTGCACCGGCGTCAGATTTACCGCACGAATCTGTTTCTGGATTTCTTCCTCTCCCAGAATTTTGCTGATGGTTTCACCCAGGTAGCTGACTGTTGCATCGTCCATGGTGGCTGGTGCAAACAGGGCATTCCAGCCCGTTGCCCGAATGTCGATGCCGGATTTGTGAAACGGCGCTACGTCGGGCAGTGCAGGATCGGGGTCTTCACTGGAAACGCCCAGCACACGGACCTTGCCGCTTTTCTGCATGGGGATGAACGTGTCCAAAGTATCAATGGCAACTGGAATATTTGCGCCTGCCAGATCGGTGAGCAATTGAGCTGAGCCCTTATAACCCACGATTTCCGGCTTCAGTTTCAGATTGTCGGCCAGCATCAGACCAAAAAAATGCGGCAGGCTTCCGGTTGCCGGTACGCCAATATTCAGTGAAGCAGGATTGGCCTTGGCCCAATGCACGAAATCGTCAACAGAATTGATATTGCTGGATGCCGGCACACCCAGCGCGAAGCTGTATTCGGTAATCAGCGATACCGGTTTGAAATCTTCCTGAGGTCGGTAATTGAGATCCGAAAAAACGATAGGCGCGATGACCGTGGTTGCCGGGTTGCCGATCATCAGGACATTGCGACCTTTGGGCGTGTTTTTCAGGTCAGCAGCGGCGATACGACCGCCTCCGCCGGGTTTATTTTCGACGACTACCGGAACACCAATTTCCTTGGCCAGTTCTTTGGCGACGATCCGGGCGGCGTTATCACTTGCGCCGCCAGGAACGTAACCCACGGTGATTGTTAATGGCTGCGTGAATGTGGGCGCTGCAGACGCCGCCGGCGCCTGTGCCCATACGGTGGCAGCGAATGGCAATAGTGTCGCCGCCAGCAGGCCCGATCTGAATGTAAATGTCATCATGTCCCTCCTGTTTTCTTTGTTGGATATTCTTCGTCCTGTGCGCCTGGATTACACGCTTCAGTGATCAGGTGCGATAAGGCATCCATTCTAGCGGAATTGTGATCGGATGATGTGAGGCAGGACGGATTGAACATGGACAATAATGCGACGTGGACCCATAAATAGCTGTCATCTGGTACTGTCGTACCCTTGCCATTACCTGTAAATTCGTCTCCGAAAAATCAAAAAAAACAATAACAGCTTGTATTCAGGAGATAGTTAATGAGTTTTGAAGTCAATTCGCAGAACCAGCTGCAGCACTCGCTCAAACCCCGGCATATGTCCATGATTGCACTCGGTGGCGTGATCGGCGCAGGGCTTTTTGTGGGCAGTTCTGTAGTCGTTAAAAATGCCGGCCCCGCTGCGCTGATATCATTTCTTATAACCGGCATACTCATCATTCTTGTCATGCGTATGCTGGGTGAAATGGCATCATCGCTGCCCGTTGTAGGTTCTTTTTATGAGTATTCCCGCAGCGCGTTTCGCGAACAGCCGCGCAAGGCCGAGTTCGCGGGCTTTATGACAGGATGGATGTACTGGTATTTCTGGGTGATTGTGGTGGCCATTGAAGCCATTGCAGGCGCCAAGCTGATTCAGTTCTGGCTGCCCAATCTGCCGTCCTGGGAAATCAGTCTGACGTTAATGGCAGTGCTTACCATAACCAATCTGTTTTCCGTCAAGTCTTACGGGGAATTCGAGTTCTGGTTCTCTTCCATTAAAGTTGCCGCCATTGTCGTCTTTCTTTTTCTGAGCGGCCTGTTCCTGCTGGGTATGTGGCCCAATCATACGGTAACTGGCCTCGGAGAGATGCTCGCTCACGGCGGCTTCATGCCCAATGGCTGGGGACCCGTACTTTCTGGTGCGGTTGCTGCCACCGGTTTTTATTTTGGTGCGGAAATTGTCACAATTGCTGCTGCTGAAACGGCAGACCCCGCCAAATCGGTCGCCAGGGCAACCAATTCCGTAATCAGTCGGGTTCTGTTCTTTTATGTGGGCTCAGTCTTTTTTGTGGTGTGCCTTGTCCCATGGAATTCCGAGGCCATTTCCACACCCTACGTCAGCGCCTTGCAGGTCATGCAGATTCCCTACGCGCCGCATATCATGAACGCCGTGATACTGGTCGCCGTCCTGTCCTGCCTGAATTCCGGCCTGTACGCCGCCTCTCGGATGATATTTGCGCTTACCCGTAACGGCGATGCGCCAAAATCACTGGCACGCGTGTCAGAAAATGGTGTGCCGATTCGCGCAATTATTTTCTCGACCTTGTTTGGCTATGCGGCCATCGTGATTTCCTATTACTCTCCGGACGGCATCTTCCCCTTCCTGGTTGAATCTTATGGCACGGTTGCATTGGTGGTCTATATTCTGATTGCCATATCACATATCAAGTTGCGCAGAAGAATGGAAAAGAAGTGTCCCGAACGCATTCGGGTTCGCATGTGGTGCTTCCCATATCTTAGCTATCTGGCCATTGCAGGCATGATAAGCATTCTGGGAGCCATGGCCTTTTTGCCCGAACAAAAGAAAGCATTCTGGTTCGGCCTGATCAGCCTTGCACTTTTCGCCGCTGCCTTTTTCCTCTCCCAGTACTGGCGTACAGAAAAACAACCGGGTCCGGACGTCACAAAGCGCGTACTGGAACCTTAAGTAAGGCACTCAGTAACGCTGGAAGTGAAGCAGTAAGCAAAGCAGTGAGTAAAACTTATAAGTAAAAAAGAGCGGGCACTCCATTCAGAGTGCCCGCCTTGCTTTTGATTATTTTTTCAATATTGCGCTTGTGATGGTGTCGACGTTGTACTTCATCATATCCAGATAAGTTGATGCGGGTTCATCGGGACCGGACAAGGCATCCGAGAACAGTTTACCGCCAACAGGCACTCCGGTTTCAGAGGAAATCTGTTTGATCAGTGCCGGATTGGTAATGTTCTCCATGAAAATTGCCGCCCCCTTGTCTTCACGAACCTGTCTGATGATTGCAGCCACATCGGCGGCAGTCGCTTCGGTTTCAGATGACGTACCTTCGGGCGCCAGCAGGGTCAGACCATAAGTGGCTCCAAGATAACCAAAGGCGTCATGTGAAGTGATGATCGTGCGACGATCCTTGGGCAGAGCCGCAAAGGCAGCTTTAACGGACTCATCCAGTGCCTGCAGTTTCTGGGTATAGTCGCTGGCATTCTTTTTGTAGGTGTCGCAACCGGCGCTATCAGCCTTGCACAGGGCATCGGCAATATTCTTCACATAGACGATTGCATTGGGCACAGACTGCCAGGCATGCGGATCGAACTGACCATGGTGGTGGTGTCCATGTTCGTGTTCATGATCGTGATCGTGCGCACCTTCCTTATCATGATCGTGGTGATGTTCATGATCGTGGCCATGCTCATGTGCTTCGCCTTTATCATGGTCGTGTGCTTCGCCTTTGCCGTGGTCATGGTCATGGTCATGATCGCCATCGTGATCGTGTTCTTCTTCCTGATTCTTCAAAGGCTTAATGCCCTTGGTCACTTCAACGAGCGCGGCCTTGGTGCCGCTGGAAGATGCCAGGCGCTGCATGAAAGGATCAAATTGCAGACCGTTGACCAGCACCAGATCTGCACGCTTCAGCGCAATGACATCGGCAGGACGAGGCTCGAAAGTATGGGCGTCTCCGTTGACAGGCACAATGGATTCCACAGCAACGCGGTCACCCCCGACATTCTTTGCAAAGTCAGCAATCACCGAAAAACTGGCCACAACATTCAATGGTTTGGCCTGGGCAGCTGCCGGGTTGCCCAAAAATGCGGCGCCCAGCACGGCTGACAAGAATAATGGTTTGAATACAATCTGCACGATAAAACCCCAAAAGTATTGAGCCTCACCCTGCGAACGTGGGCGAGGCAATAAGACGACGAAATAGACGGCGTTAATCAGACGACATTAATCGAATCTGGTAATGTTATAACATAACAATTAAAACGTCAATTTGGGGTATTCAAGTCATCGCTTCGCCATCCACAGGAACCTTGCTAGCCCCCAGCCGTCCTATCGATACTGACTGATGTTTTTCTCGTCAAGCTGCACTGCCTCTGCGGACAAATCTGCAGGATCAAAAACAAAGGCTTTGCCAAAGCCCTGAACCAGGGTGCCCCGGGCTGGTGTCAGCCGATACAGGGTGAAATCATCCATGGAATCGAGCAGGCTGACGGTTTTACCGGCGCGTTCGGTTAACAGTGCGACAGCCTGCGCATGTTCCTGCGATCCTTTTTCCACACGTGAGGCTGACACGCGGTAATTGACACGCAGACGCGCATACATATTGCGCGTCTTGCTTTCGTCTTCAATCAACATAATGTCCAGATCGGGATTGGATTTCAAATTCTCGCCATGAATGGCGAGTCCCGATACCAGGATGTAGAAACAACCGCCAGTGTGGACAAACGGCGTGTAGCTTGCGGCAGGTGTTCCCTGGGCATTGGTTGTAGCCATGATCAGACTGAGGCATTCGCGATGCATGCGTTCGATCTCAGGCAATAGCGTGAGCATTTCGGTGTGATTGGTCATATGGTGTTCATCCATGCAGGTTGTGCAGACAGTCAGTCTGCACGGGTATTTGTAAGCTTGCGCGTGTATGATCTTCTGCAACACATATCAGCGATCACAGTCGTTATTATTGCGACCGCGATTTTCGTTGATTGCAGCTGCGGCTCCAGGTTCAAGTAAAGGAATGTTCATGCCTGATACTGTCAAACCCATCCATCAATCCGCCGATCAGGGATACACGAAATCTGCCGACACGTACGTGCAGGGCCGCCCGGACTATCCCCCGCAGATCATGACCTGGCTCACAGGGACCCTGGATATGCGTGCCGGATCCAGGGTCACAGACCTGGGGGCGGGGACAGGAAAGTTTACCAGATACATGCAGCAGACCGGGGCCGACATCACGGCTGTCGAGCCCGTGGCTTCCATGCGGGAGCAGCTTTCCAACCAGGTGCAAGGGATCACGGTGGTGGCCGGAACAGCAGAAAATATGCCGCTGCAGGACGCATCTGTCGATATCGTGGTCTGCGCGCAGGCATTTCACTGGTTTGCCACTGAAGCCGCACTCGATGAAATCCATCGTGTACTGCGACCCGGCGGCCGACTGGCGCTGGTATGGAACAAACGGGATACACAAAGTGCCTGGGTTCGCGAGCTGGACGCTATCGTCAATGCCTATGAAGCAGATACGCCGCGATTTCATACGGGTCAATGGCGCCAGGCCTTTCCACATCGGGGTTTTTCACCCCTGCAGGTGCAACGATTCCCGCATGGACATACCGGTACGCCAGAGAATGTCATCATCAACAGAACCCTATCGACGAGCTTTATCGCTGCGTTGCCGGAAGACGAAAAACGGAAAGTGAAAAATGAGGTGTTGTCGGTGATCGAAAACTCAACTGAACTGAAGAATCAATCACAAGTGACATTTCCATATGAGACCCTGGCCTATTGGACAGTCAGGCAAAATTAGCCTTGAGACCAGACAGGTCAGGGATCATGCTTTATCTGCGTATTATGGCTACGCATGTTGGGCTGTTCCGCATTGCACGGTAGCAGCCCTTGTCTCGCTCTTTAATCCCAGTATGTTTCCCTTTGGCCGCCTTTCATGGATTCCAGCAGGACGATGGCGTTGCAGATTTTGTCCAGGACAGAATCGAACATATCGCTGTAGAAATGATTGCGGATCATGGTGATACCCCTTTACAAGAAAAAATACAAAGAACGGAGCTGCGGTGGCGAGAATTAAACATCTGCTGTCAGCTCTCAGTTTTTATAAAGCAAGTTGCGTGCCAGCAATTTTGAGCCCCGAAAGCGGTAAATTATTGAATTTCTTAAGAAAAAACGCACCATATTGGTACAAACCCTAGTATGATGCACAATACAATTGCGCGCTGCGTCAATGCGTGGCATGCACTGGGAACAGGTAAATTTAGGCTATGCTTATGACTGTCATCGTGACGGCAGTTATCGAGATGGCAGCCTTCGTCTTTTTAATACTGCGCCTCTTTCAATACTGCGCCTTTCCAATATTCTCCCAATCGAGTTTGATATGTACAGTTTCCCGGCCCTTTTCCTTCATGGCGTCATTATTGGCGCTGCTGCAACCGTTATTCTGGATATCTGGGCTCTGGTGGCAAAACGCGCATACGATGCCGCGCCGGCCAACTGGGCGCTGGCAGGCAGATGGTTTGCTCATATGCGTCGCGGACAGTACCGGCATGAGAGTATTGCAGATGCAATGAAAGTGCGCGGTGAACTGGCTATCGGCTGGATTGCCCATTATGTTGTTGGAATCGTATATGGGTTGCTGGTTGTGGCCATCTGGACTTTGCAGGGCGTCGCGTATCCAACGCTGGCAGCACCCTTTCTGGTTGGATTGGTGCTGGCCACCTGCGCGGCCTGGTTCGTTATGCAGCCAGGCATGGGGCTGGGCATTGCTGCCAGCCGCACGCCCGACCCACTGCGCATGCGCCTGCGCACCGTGGTCAACCATATCGTTTTCAGCTTTGCGCTGTACGTCAGCGCGCTGGCCCTTTACGGTTATCTGGCCTGAACACGGGCGCGTCGACGACGCTGTTCGCGTAACTGCACTTCATGTCCATCCAGACTG
This sequence comes from Advenella kashmirensis, assembly GCA_040393685.1. Taxonomy (GTDB): domain Bacteria; phylum Pseudomonadota; class Gammaproteobacteria; order Burkholderiales; family Burkholderiaceae_B; genus Advenella; species Advenella kashmirensis_C. The sequence continues at coordinate 7,885 of JBEBTQ010000124.1, forward strand.
AAGTGCACGCGATGCTGAACCAGTTTTATACCAAGTGCGCGATATTTGAACATGTAGCGCAAACCGACGAGCATAGCCAGAATACCTGCCGCAGCACCAACGCCCAGTCCCCAGCGAGGACCAAAGACATCGGCCACCCAGCCTACAAACGGCGCACCTATCAGAGTTCCGCCAAGCGCAATGGCCATATAGATAGCCATTACCCGGCCGCGCATGTTGGCATAGGTAGACATCTGTACGGTGCTGTTGACCGTTGTATTGAAGGTCTGGACAGAAACTCCCAATACAACAAGAATGACACCGAAAACCCAATAGTTGGGTGAGAGCCCGGCCAGCGTACATCCCACACCAAAAACACCGGCGCCTGTTAACACATACGCAATACGCGGGCGGGCACGGCGAGCGGCCAGAAGCGCGCCGAACACCGAACCAATGGCCATGGTTGACGAGAGAAGACCATACTCGTTGGCACCTACCTGGAATGTCGTCACGGACATCGTGGAAATATAGATGGGGAAATTCAGCCCGAAAGTTCCGATAAGGAACAGCATCGTGAACAACGCTTTCAGATCCGGACGAGCCCACACGTAGCGAAAACCTTCCACCAGACTGCCCCGGGTACGGGCAACTCGCTTGCTTCGCTTCAGTTCACTCACGCGCAATCGGTACAGCGATGCAATCACGGCAAGATAGGTAATCGCGTTGATGATAAAC
>JBEBTQ010000125.1:0-8510 GCA_040393685.1 Advenella kashmirensis
GTCAGCGGCTCGCCCGACTGGGGATAAGCGTCAAAGGTCTGTCCGGAGACATGTCCCAGCAGCAGGATATCGATCGTTGCATGCGTCAGCTTGAGGCAGATCAGGGTCGCTGTGATGTGCTGGTGAACAATATGGGAATTCGAATCCGTCAGCCACTGGCCGATTTCGGCCTGGCGCAAATGCGGCAGATGCTGGAAGTAAATCTGCTGGGTGCGATGTATCTGTCGCAACAGGCGGCCGCCATGATGAAAAGGCAACAATGGGGACGAATCATTACTGTGACCTCGGTCGCCGGTCAGGTGGCCCGTGACGGAGACGGTGTCTATCCGATTACCAAACAGGGTTTGACCGGAATGGTGCGGGCGCTTGCTGTTGAATTTGCGACTTCCGGAATAACCAGCAATGCCATTGCACCAGGAACGTTTGCTACAGAGACCAATCTTGAAATGGTCAGCTCGGCCGCGGGCGAACGTCTGGCAGCGCGTAACCCAACGGGCCGCTGGGGCAAACCTGAAGAGATAGCGGGTCTGGCGGTCTTTCTGGCATCAGACCTGTCCTCGTATATCAATGGACAGGTCATTGCAGTCGATGGCGGACTCTCGGTTCTCTTCTAGACCCCGCGCCTGTCCGGCGCCAGTGAAACTATCAGCCGTACGCGTAAAAGATCCGCAGTGGCCGCGAAATACCCGCAGTCAGCGAAAAAAGATCAATCAACAGAGAGATTGAGCTTTTCTATCAGCGGCTGCCAGCGAGCCTTTTCTTGATTCATATATTCGTGAAAGGCTTCCGGGGTGCTGGGAATGGGATCCATGTATTGGTCTTTGAGTTTTTTCTCGACGGCAGGATCCTTGAGTGCTGTCAGCAGCGCATCAGTGAGCGTATTGCGAATCTCAATGGGTACTTTGGAGGAAATCACGAAGCCTGACCAGGCTGCACCTTCAATTCCCGGCGCACCTGCCTCGGAGACGGTTGGAATATCAGGCAAGGAAGCGCTGCGCGTGGCACCGGTCTGCGCCAGGGCAACCAGTCGGCCTTCCTTGACCAGCGGCAATACGGCAATGGGCGCCAGCGCGGTAAATTGCGTATCGCCTGCAATCAGGGAATTGAGCGCAGCCGGCGAAGACGGGTAGGGGACCGCCGTTGCCTTGCCATTGACTGCCTGCAGCATCAGTTCCATGGAAAGATGTGAACCGGTGCCATTACCCGATGTGGCATAGTTCAGCTTGTCAGGCTCGGCCTGGATTTTCTTGATGAGTTCTCCGAGAGAGCTGATTCCGGATTTTTTGGTCACCACGATCACATTCGGCTGCGTGACTGCCATGGTCAATGGCGCCAGATCCTTTTCCGGGTTATAGGGCAGATTCTTGTAGATGAACTGGTTGTTAACCAGTGGACCTGTAATGGAGATACCAAAGGTGTAGCCGTCCGGTTTGGCTTTGGCAACCTGGTTTGTGCCGATATTGCCGCCCGCACCCGCCTTGTTTTCCACCACGATGGTCTGGCCCAGTTTCTTTTCCGCACTCTGAGCGACCAGTCGCGCGATCTGATCGGGCGTAGATCCTGCGCCAAAAGGCACAATCAGCGTCAGCGGATGCTCGGGCCATTTGGCTGTATCGACAGTTGCTGCCTGTACATTCAATGACAATGTTGCGGTGACAAGGCCGGCTAGCGCCAGCCGCAAAATGGTTTTTCTTTTGTTATTTTGCATGTTACGAATAGATCCTTTGGAACAATATCAATCAATCAGTCCATCGTCTTAGCGATCCTGGCCTGTCATAATTTTCAGAAAAATTTCATAGGGCTGCAAATGCGCAGGACTCTCGTCGGCATTCAAGGGATTCTGTTGAATGCGCATATATTCGGAATAGGGAAGTGTCTTTTTCAGTTTTTCGAAGCGCGCCTCACATTCCGGAAACATGTCCGTCTCGGCTGGATCATCCGTATAACGAGTGGCATATTCCGCTGTCATACACGTGATAATCGCACGCTCTCGATCAAACTGCGAATACTCGCCTGCCACTTCCTGCGGCTGCTGCAGACTGATCCATAAATAGCCGCAGGCCACCAGCACAAAAAGCGCTGCAATCAGATACTTGATAAAACGCATGCGGTCCCGGGTGTCTTTCATGAACCAATATCATCCTTTTTCAGGCCGAAAAGAATGGTTGCCAGTTTCTCGTAGGCGGTTTTGGAATTTTTCGGCAGGCTGTCAAAGACATCATGCAATGAGTACTTCATGCGATAGGCGCGTTCAAAACTTTCATAGACCTCGGTCTGCTGCTCACGCAGTTCGCGTGCCGATACCTCTTTAAGCAGTTCACTGTACGCAGCTTTGCATTCGCCTGTGACCGTTTCAATAGCGGCTTTATCGATATACTGGGCGCTTAGCATCAGGGCCCCGCGCGTGACGATGCAGTCTGAGGTCAAGGACAATCGCAGACGTTCATCATCCTGCCTGTCTGAACAGGCACTCACAAGCAGGAGGACAGAGAGAATGAGCGGAAGTTTGAGCATCAGTCTGCGGTAGACAGGCCTGCGAGCCGGGCTGCCATGCCAACGACAGGCTGGCATAAGAGCAGACGAAACGTTCAGGCGAGGCTGCCGGATCCGGAAATGGCTGGAAACGAAAACTATACACGGAAATCGGGCGAAATTGAGTCGAAATCAGTAAAATCGATGTTCATGACTGCCCCGAAATTTCCCTCGCCATGCCACGCCGGCTGAACCGCAGTGGCTTGTGCCGATTGTGTCCCGGCGCCGTACTGCTGATATCGCTATGTCTTCTTGTACAGTGGGCGCCTGCGTCTGCCCAGTCGGACGAGGATCTGGATGCAGTGGCTGAGGTACCGGCGCCGGATTCCGATGTTCGCACCACGATACGCGGACTGGAAGATGACCTTGCACCGCCCAAGGGATGCAATCGCAATGGCTGCGGGCCTTCACTGAAGCTCGATCTGAAGGTGATGGGATTTTTGCCTTCGCCGCTCTCAAAAAGCTATGTCTCTTCGCGCTTCGGGCTGCGCATGCACCCCATCTATCAGGAAATGCGCTTTCATGCGGGGGTAGATCTGGCGGCGCCCCTGGGGAGCGACGTCAAGGCGACCCTGGGTGGTAAGGTCTCTTTCGTCGGTGGCAAGGGCGGATATGGGAATACAGTGGTGATTGATCATGGCGCCGGCTATCAGACACTCTATGCGCATTTACAGAAATTCGCCCCGCGCCTGGCCGCGGGGAGGGTAGTGGACAAAGGGGAGGTGATTGCCTATCTGGGAGACACCGGAAAAGTAACCGGTCCGCATCTGCACTATGAAATCCGCTATAACGATCATCCCGTGAATCCGCTTACCGGGCAGGGCGCAGTCGGGATAGGTCGAATTGAAAAGACATCAACAATAAAGGGTGGCCGAAGTCAGCGCATGCGCAGCGGGCGTATTCGAACCATTATTCGCCATTGAGTCGCGGCAATGGGCAGGCCGAAGATTTAAGCGTTGAAGGGCATGAAGCGTCTATAGGGCAGGAAGCGCTTGGAGGACATGAACGGCTTGTGAAAGGAATCAAAAATCCGCAGGATTGAAAGAAGCCGTATTCCATGGCTGTGAGGCCACTATTTTCTGCATAAAATCAATAAAACACTGGATCCTCAGAGCGAGTTGCGTATTCCTATAGTAGACCGCATGAATGGGCTGGATCGGGGATTGGGTCAGCGACGGTAATACACGAACCAGACTTCCCTTGCGGATATCGTCAAAGGTCATGAATTCAGACAGACAGGCGATACCCTGTCCGGCAAGCGCCAGTTGTCGCAAGGTCTCGCCGTTGGAAACTCCTAAACCTGGCGTAATCTGGAGATTGCCATTGCCTTGCGGGTCGGGCACAGGCCATTCGTTCAGACTCTCGGGTTGCGTGAATCCCAGCAGACTGTGGTCGGCCAGATCCTGCACGGTTGCGGGAATGCCTCGCCGCGCAAGATAATCCTGGCTGGCCAGAAGATTCAGTCTGCTGTTGCCAAGCAGGCGCGCATGCAATGTGGAATCCTGCAAGGTCCCAATGCGGATGGCAATATCGGTGCGTTGTGCCAGCAGATCGATATTCGTCTCATGCGTATCAAGCTGCAGCTCGATGTTGGGGAAATGCTGCCGGAACTGATCGATAAACGGAACAATCATATGCAGCATAAAGGGCGTGGCAGCATTGACGCGAAGTCTGCCCGCGGGCGACTGGCGACGCAGGCTCAGCATCTCCTGCATTGCATGCATTCGGGACAGAATGTCTCTGGCATGGTCAAGCAGGAATCTGCCTTCCTCGGTCAGATTCATGCGACGCGTTGTACGATTCAACAGCGTCGTACCGAGAGCGTCTTCCAGTCTTGACAACGTACGACTGACGGCAGAAGGCGTCAGTCCCAATTGTTCTGCCGCCGCGCTGATTGAACCGCTATCGATCACGGTAACAAAGACAAGCAGATCGTCAGTGTTACCAGACAGCGTGGCAGCTTTCTGTATCATTGCTTAGACAACGGTGAGAGTAACATCCACGTTTCCACGGGTCGCATTGGAGTAGGGGCAGATTGCATGTGCCTTTTGCACCAGATCTTCCAGTTGTGCACGATCAATGCCGGGCGCCGCGATTTTCAGTTCCACTTCAATGCCGAATCCCTGGGCAATGTGGCCGATACCCACACTGCCATCAATTCTGGTGTCATCGGGCAATTTAACTTTTTCACGTGAGGCCGCCAGTTTCAATGCCCCCAGAAAACATGCAGAATAACCTGCGGCAAAAAGCTGCTCCGGATTAGTGCCATCACCGCCGCCACCGCCGAGCTCCTTGGGGGTTGTGAGCTTCACATCCAGCACATTATCAGATGAAACAGCACGGCCATCCCGGCCGCCTGTGGCACTGGCGTGGGCAACATAAAGTACTTTATCAACAGCCATCATCATCTCCTGGTTGAGGGAAAACTATCTGCGTTGATACCGTTATAGCACTATTGCCGCGTGATTCCCTGCGAAGACCCTGCGCTCCTGGAGGGAATGGATGGAGCTGGCCCACCCGTGGACACAGGCTGCCAGCCGCCGCCCAGTGTTTTAAAGAGGGCCAGTCGATTGAGTTGTTCGGCCAGACGCAGGGAAATCAAATCCTGCTGAGCGGTATAGTAGGCGCGCTGGGCGTCAAGAACCTCAAGAAACCCGTTGCCGCCTCCGCGCGTGAACAAGGCATTAGACAACTGAAAGCTGCGATAGGTGGAATCCACCAATGACTGTTGCGCCTGGAGTCTGGAAGAAATCGTTGTACGTACCGCCAGCGCGTCCGCCACCTCGCGGAAGGCCGTCTGTATGGTTTTTTCGTAAGTAGCAAGCAGAATGTCCCGCTCGGCTTTGCTCAGATTCAGATTTGCGCGGTTGGCACCGCCATCGAAAATGGGCAGGCTGACAGCAGGCGCGAAACTCCAGGCCAGCGTTCCGCTACCAAAAAGACCCGAGAGACTGCTGCTGGCCGTTCCCGCTGAACCCAGCAGGGAAATGCTGGGGAAGAAAGCCGCTCTGGCAGCACCAATATCAGCATTTGCCGCGATCAGATCGTGTTCGGCAGCGAGCACGTCAGGTCGTTGTTGCAGCACTGTAGAAGGCAGGCCGGGAGGCGGCATGACCAGGCGCGAAACGGCACGTCCCTGCAGTGCGAAATCTGCTTCGGGCAGCATTGTTGGCGGCACAGGCGTGCCGGTCAGAAGCGTGAGGGCATTTTTGTCCTGCGCCAGTGTCGTCTCATATTCGGCAACCTTCACCTTCGCAGCGTCTACCGTACTTTGCGACTGCGCCAGCGTCAAACCGGACTCAGCCCCCAGTTCGTGACTGCGTCGAATCAGCTCATGAGATTTCTGCTGATTGACCAATGTGCTTCGCGCAAGCTGCAGTTGCTGACCGGTAGCTTCCAGCTGCAGCCAGGCCGCAGCAATTTCGCTGACCAGACTGATCTGGGCACTGCGGCGACTTTCCTGTGCCCCAAGGTAACGTTGCATGGCGGCAGCTTTCAGGTTACGTATCTTTCCGAAGAAATCAACTTCGTAACTCGTCAGACCCAGGTCTACGGTATATCGGGTCGAAAGTGTCGTTTCTCCGGAATTGGAAATGCTCGCGGGAGTGCGGCTGCGGCTGACCTCGGCATCAACACCCACCGCAGGCAGACCGTCAGCGCGCGCAATACCGTATTGTGCACGCGCCTTCTCGATATTCAGACTTGCAATGCGAAGGTCGCGATTATTCTCCAGACCAAGCCTGACCACGTCGCGCAGGCGAGGATCGGTAAAAAACTGTTGCCAGTCAATATCGCTGGCGGATGGCAAGTCCGCTGTTGCAGTAGACGCGGGATTCTGTGGCCAGGTGCCGGCTACCGGTGCGGCCGGCTGGTGATACTCAGGCGCAAGATTGACGCAGGCGGTCAGACCCAGGGGAATGGCAACTGTCATCAAACGGCGCAAAACGTTAATGGGATAAGTCATACGGAGTCGCCTGTCCTTTCACTTTCCGGCTTGTGATGTTCGTGATTGTCATGGTGTCCATGCCGCTTGCGGCGGAGACTGCGAACCATCACAAAAAACAGCGGGACAAAAAAGATACCCAATGCTGTACCCACGATCATACCGCCCAGTACTGCGGTACCGATAGCGTGGCGGCCACCCGCGCCGGCGCCGGTACCAATGGCCAGCGGCAGCACACCAAAACCAAAGGCAAGAGAGGTCATCAAAATCGGACGAAGACGCTGACGCACGGCTATGAGCGTGGCTTCCAGCGCAGATCGACCCTGTTCCTGCAACTGCTTGGCAAATTCAACAATCAGAATCGCATTCTTTGATGTCAGACCCACGGTCGTTAACAGGCCAACCTGGAAGAACACGTCATTATGCAAGACACGCAATGTGGTAAACGTCAATGCGCCGAGAATACCCAGCGGCACGACCAGAATGACGGCAAACGGGACCGACCAGCTCTCGTACAGGGCTGCCAGACACAGGAACACAAATAAAATGGAAATCGCGTAGAGCAGGGGAGCCTGAGCGCCGGAAATTCGTTCCTGCAACGAGGCGCCGGTCCATTCAAAGCCGATTCCGGCCGGCATCTGTTTCATCACATCTTCCACGGCCTGCATCGCGTCACCGGAACTGACCCCAGGAGCGGCATCCCCCTGGAATTCCAGTGCCGAACTGCCATTATAGCGACTCAGTTCAGGGGAGCCGAAGGTCCAGTTGGTACTGGAGAATGCCGTAAACGGAACCATCTCACCCAATGTGTTGCGCACATTCCATTGATTGATATCGGTGGGGAGCATGCGGTAAGGCGTATCTCCCTGGACATAGACTCGCTTGACGCGCCCGCGATCCAGAAAGTCATTGACATACGTTCCGCCCATGGCCGTCGACAGCGTACTATCGATGGCATCCGTATTCAGGCTCAGTGCCCCGGCACGTGCGTCATCAATCCTGACGGCGAATTGCGCAGCATCTTCCGGCGCATTGATACGTACGTTCGTCAGCTCAGGCCTTTCGGATAGCATTTGCACCGCCTTGCGACTGGCATCAATCAGCGCATCGTGCCCCAGGCCGTTCACATCCTGGAGATAGAAGTTGAAACCCGAACTGGAGCCCAGGCCACGCACAATGGGAGGAAGCGTTGCCACAATATGAGCATCCCGTATATACGCAAGGTCTTTGGTCGCCTTTCGGGCGATTGCTGCTGAAGATTGCTCCGGCAGGGGTCGCAAAGACCAGTCCTTGAGCAAGACATAGGCATTGGCAGAGCTCTGGTCACCGTTACGTCCCGTGATACTGGTAATACTGCGAACGTCCGGCAACTTCAGGAAATACTGTTCAATCTCCCGCATGACCGGTTGCAGGCGCGCATCCGTTGCGCCTGCTGGCAATGTGATCTGCAGGCGTACCGCACCCTGATCTTCTGATGGCAGGAAAGACGTGGGCAGCCGCAGAAACAGAAAAGCCATGACCACAATAATAATCACGTAAACAATAAGGCCACGTTTCGGTCTTTTCGTGACACCCGAGACAGTGCGCTGGTAGCGATCTGCGGTCCGGTCAAAACGCCGATTGAAGCCAATAAAGAACCGGTCAAGATAGCCAAACAGTCCTTTGCGCGCGGCGGTCGGGTCGATGTGTTCCCCTTTCCTGACCGGCTTGAGCAGGCTCGCGCAAAGCGCAGGAGTCAGCGTCAGCGCAACCGTCACCGACAGTACCATTGCCGACACGATGGTAATGGAGAACTGCCGATAAATGACGCCGGTGGATCCGCCAAAAAAAGCCATGGGAATGAACACCGCCGAAAGTACCAGCGTGATACCCACCAGTGCCGGTGTGATTTCCCGCATGGATTTGCGTGTTGCCTCACGCGGTGGCAGGCCCTGTTCGTGCATGACCCGTTCTACATTCTCTACCACCACAATGGCATCATCTACCAGCAGACCAATGGCCAGAACCATACCGAAAAGCGTCAGGGTATTGATGG
>JBEBTQ010000126.1:0-8509 GCA_040393685.1 Advenella kashmirensis
ATTTTGAAGATCACCGTCGCGCCCACGCAGAGGGCGACCCCGAGAGCCAGGGAAGCCTTGAAGGAAAGTTTGCGATCTGAGATACTGGCCAGAACGGTCTGAGCCATAACCGCAGGCACCAGCCCAAATGGCAATACCAGCAACGCGAATGCGAGCACCGACAGGCTGATCCAGAGTAGTGGTCTGACTTCGAAATGCGGCACCGGACCGGCACGCATCAGCGCCGGAACCAGAATGAGAACCCCGCAGAATACCAACAGGCCGCTAACGAGGGCTGGAAAATAGCCGGGGCCCATCTGTGCCGCCGTGCCGAGAGAAAATACGGTCAATGAATGGTACATTGCCCAGGCGCCAGCGAACGTAATTAGCCCGCCGCCGATCAAGTCACGATAGTCGACTCGACGCATGCAGTTGTCTCCTTGATAATTGTGAATTACCGCTCCGGTTCAATGCGCGAAGCTACGAATCAACAATTCTCTCTTTGGCTGCCAGCATGCGTCAACTTAGCTTTGGCTTACTTTTTGGTCATACTTTAGCGCTGAGATTTATCCCTCAATCAACTTACCACTGAGCATTCCAGCATCAGACCGGCGCCTCTGCACGAATGGCCGGCGCGTGCCATTTCCCTTGCAGTGCCTCTGGTTTGGGCAGATATAGCCGCAGAACCGCGTAGAACGCACTAGCAGGTGCAGGCAGCCAGTTCGATTCATGCTCTGCCCCCGGGCTTTCATGCTGAAGATAGAGCGTAATCTGTCCCTTGCTGTCTTTTTTCAGGTCCGGCAACATGGCAGAGTTAATCAGGTAACGATCAATGGGATTATCAACCAGCAACTGCTGCGGTTTTGAATACATGGTCAACGACCAGAAGGCATCAACCGGCGGCAGCGCATCCGCAGCGAAGGTCAGTGTGTATTGATGACTTTTGCCATCAAGCAAACGCTTGTTCTCATCAACCGGGTAAATGACATAGAGCGATTCCTGTACAGTATTGCCATAAATGCCGCCGTGAGCCGCGACAGCGCGCACCAGATACTGGCCCTTCATTTGTTCTGGAGTACCAAACAGCTTGGATGAATCGGTCAGCTTGCCGGAAGCGCCGCGAATTTCCGCAAGCGCAGCGATACTGGCGTCCTTGATTACCTTGACAGTATCTGCCGACATGTTTTTATCGGGCCAGGCGGTGTTCGGTTTCACGCCAATGCGGTCAAGCGCAGCACGCATCGGTTCATCTCCAGGCCATGGCGGCGCAAACTGAAGCAGGAAGGCTGCCAGCGACCAATAGTTCGAACTCATAAGCGATTCAGAAATAGGCGGCCAGTCAAGAGAAGGTGCTGCAGTCGGAGCCGGCGAACCCGCATAGGCGGACAGTGGCTGCGTTTTATAGTTAGCCTGAATCTGCTTCACCTTATCCAGATCAGCGGTCGAGAACAGCTGCGTTCTGATCAGTCCCAGACCGAGAGAGGTCGGTAAATGAATGACCCGTTTGATGCCCTTGGGAACCTCCCCCTTCCATCCAGGTCCCGCCACAAGAAAATTCCCACCGTCATTGCCATCAATGCGCGTGCCCAGATAATCAACATTGTTGGTATAAAGATCGACCAGCTGCATGGAGTAATAGCGCTCCTTCTCGATTTTTGGCAGGCTCACTACCATGGGCTCAGTCCGAAGATCCAATACAACAAAGGAATACGGGGTATCAGAGTTCGGAGTGATCACCGCCGTATCTTCAGGCGTGTAGACCCGAGCCACGTTGACCATCGTATTGAGGGGTCCTTTGTACTGTTCACCGCCTGGCTCAAGCGCATATTGGTATAGCGTCAGATAATTCTTCACCATGGGATAGGTATAGACATACGCATCGCGTACAGACGTACGCAAATTATCCGCAGCGAATGCGCCAAGAACGGGCGCGGTCATCACTGCAGCGCTGCCTGCCAGAAAAGTACGTCGCTTCATTTCACTTACTCCGTAACGTTGGTATTCGGACTGTGGTCACCACATAAGCTTGCGGTGTACCTGTTTCGTATTGCACATGGCATTTACTGTGACTTGGTCGCTTCCGGGAATGTCCATGATCCATCCAGAATGGCGGCGGACGGTCGATACAGACGCAAGGTGTAATTCCATCCCTTGGGCGTAGGCAGGCAGTTGGGAATATCTTTGGTGCAATTTCCAAATTGCACCGTGATACCGCCGTCTGTGTCTCTGGCCGCTGTGATATTGTTGATCGTGTACGCATTAAGCTCATTTTTTTCGAAATAGCCCTTTGCGTTATAGACGGAAATAGACCAGAACCCATCCACCGGCACTTCCCCCACCTTCATCCGATATGTGGTCGCGCCATCATTCTGCGGCACGATACGCATCAAGTAAACGGCATCTTTATCAGGATTGCCTCCCCAGCCAATGGCAGTGCCGATCAAATGCCGCGTTTGATCAACAGCGTCTTTGGCCCCAAACATCCGTCGATTGTCGGGTAGCAAATCTGCCAGCGCTGTTAAGGCTGCGCGTGTTTCACTCCGGGATTTTTCATCCCACTCCGGTATTTCAAATTGACCGGGCGAAGCCTGTCTGGAGATAACACCATCCTGTACCTTATGCGCTTTAGCAAGATCCGCCGGATCGTCCGGGTTCGCCAGCACGCGTACCGCCGCCAGCACATAGCGTGTGCCGATCTGCTCTCGTGTCAGGGTGTACTGGCCCGGACTGTAATAGACCGCAGGAGAGTAATGGTTCTCATCAATAATCTGCATGGAAATAAAACGATCGCCGGTTTGCGGAATGGTGATCTTGACCGGACCCGCATCCAGATCGAAGACACCCCCTGAATACAGCGTGTCACGGTTCAATCGAACAATGGGCTGCTTGTCGATGGGAGCCATCTGTCTTGTGTGCTTCATTTTCCCAAAGCTGCCACCCCTGGCGAGATTGGAAAGGAAAAGATCGCTTTCGGCGCGAGCAAAATTATCGGTACTGACATGCACCGGCTCCGCAACTGCAATGCTTGTAACCATGGCTGCCGCCATTCCGAAGAGGGAACCAAAGTGCATGATCTGTATTCCTTATTGTTGAGTGAATATCACAATTGAGATAAACGATAATTGATGACTGATGAACTACGTGGGGACATCAGAAGCCGATGGCCCGAATGCCAACTTCAATGCCCCAGTTTGAAGGTCGTCCTCCACCAACGTAGACCGTTGGTTTCACATAGGCCTGAACCAATCCGTCACCCGCTTTACCAATGGCACGACCGGCGGTGACGGCAAGACTTCCGTAAGTTTTACGGGCCTCCCAGTTCCGTACGACAGCCGGGTCAAAAGTGGCGTACCAGGCAGGATTTTTAAGCTTTGGCACGTAATAAAGATCCAATACGCTTTCCCGGACACGTTTGCCGCCGCCGATGGATTCTGAATGCGCAATGGCAGGTGCGAAAATTCTTCCGCCTTCAAGAAAATTGGCAAATATCAGACCGCCTTTCATCACAGTTGTACCGCTGCCAAGATCCTCGCGCGTTGCCGTATCACCTATGACTTCCAGCTGCCCCACAATGCCTCCCTTGCGATTGAGGGAAAACAACTGAGTGAGACGTACTGAAACGTCCCCAAGCGCCATGTCGTGGGCATTTGGTCCAACGTTAAATTGTTGAAAAGGGGCGGTCAGGCGTATTGATGTCCCTCTCGAGATGGGCGTCTCCAATATCAGCTTCAGCGTGCCGCGCGTCATATCATCGCCAAGTTCGAGATGTTCGTATGAAATCGCCGCCTGCCTGCGCAGCTTCGTCGGATCGGTGCCATTATCGGCTGCTGCGCCAAATGCCATACCGACGGGAAGCGTTGACGCCAGCATCACGACGCTTACGCGGGTTGTCCTGTCAACGTGTTTTTTGAATGAATACATTGTCACCCTCGTCTCCAGTGATCAGGTTGCCCGGACTATTCGGACAGGGAACTGAGAGGGAATGACAGCGTAAGGTACACTGCGTCGCCGCGAGCACGATTTCTGGTATTGAATTCCTTGTAATACTTTAATCGCGCCGAAACGGGTCGATTACCGATCAGGAAGTTATACCCGGCCGTCAGACCGAGAGCGGACACGCGCCCTTTAAATGGGCCGCTTGCACCTTCGCCGCTATCGGCAGACACCTGCTGGTAATGATAGCCCACAAGACCAGCATCAAATTTTTTGTTGAAATGTTGTACAGCCGCGGCCTCGAAGTGCAACTCGTTGCCGGTACGGTAACGCGTTGTCGAGTTTTCTCCATTGACCGTCATGCCCAGCGTTCCGGAAATATCCAGACCCGTCTGAGGATTGAGCCAGGTAACCGAAGTGGAAAAGTCGCCCGACCAGCGGTTGAATGAGAGATTCGCCAGGCGATCGTTATCATAATCACCGATAGGCACATTCACTTTGGTCGAGAACTGATAGTGCCAATTGCCGGTGTTCCAGCCAAGAAAGGCTCCAACACTTGGATCACCAAAAGCTGTGCGATTGTCGCTCAGCCTGCCCGGAAACGTATTGCCTCGAGGTCCCGAAACGGACGCGTCCACCTTGACATCCTTATAACCAATGGGCGCTGACAATGAGAGACCCAGCTTGCCGCCACCAATTCGTAGCGGAGACACATAAATGATCGTTGGAATATCAATGAGTGCCGAGCCATCGACACCAAAATCCAGCCGTCCACCTAAAGGCAGGCTGGCGCCATCTCCCATGCCTCCGTTGTAGATATAAAAATCGTTCTGGAAATACCAGCCTTCATCGGGCATTACTGCTGCCGCCGGTCCTTTTCCGCCCAGCAGATATGTGCCAAGACCACCTTCGGCCGCCTGTGCCTGATCGAGAGTGAGAGATGAAATGAACAATATCGTGCCAACCGTAACCGCTCTTGCAAACATATCTGTCACCCTATTGAAATACATACCTTAAGTTGGTTGTAAATTGATAGTAAATATTTCAGTCGTGATAAACTATCCGAAACCGGACAATTGAAGGGGCAATTGTGAGTATATTGACGACTTTCTCGCGCGAACACGCGGAACAGATCATCAGCTCAGCCGGCTGGCTGTCTCATCTGCCAGCATCGCTTCGCGCACTCATCCTTGAACATGCTCATCTTCAACGACTTGATGCCGGTGAGACGATATATCGCCACGGTGACAGTATGGGCGGCATTTATGGCCTCGTAGCCGGATACGTCGCCGTCAACCTCGCGCCGCCCGGGTCCATGGCGCGTCTCGTGCACCTGGCTCAGCCAGGTGGATGGACCGGCGAAGGATGTTTCCTGACCGGACAGCCGCGCCGTGTAGGCCTGGAGGCGGTGTCCGAATCCTGGGTAATGCATGTACCGCTGAAATCCATGGAGCACCTGGCCTCACTCGACCCGAACATCATTCGCGCTTTCGCGATGATTACGATCATTTCCGCGGATTTGCTGATCAGAATGGTTCATGACCTGCAGAAACGTGGCGGCGATCGACGAGTTGCTTCTGTACTTCATCGCATAGTATGGCCGGACAATCGTCCGATCACGATTTCTCAGGACAATCTGGGCATCATGGCCAACGCATCGCGCAAACAGACGAACGCCGCGCTGCAAAAATTTGCGACTGAAGGATGGATTTCGAACGGCTACCGGTCAATTACCGTTACCGATGCCGATTCGCTTCGGCTGTTTTCCGAGATGCCGATTGGCGATTGATATTATGAATAACACTGCTAGCGAATGACGATTGCTGGTTGCCTTCTAGCGGTTGTTCCCGAAATACTTCACTCTCAGATCCCGAATACGCCCCTGCTCACGCAACCCCAGCAGCTCAAGCGTGACTGGCCTTAAGAGTTCACTCTGTAGGGCGAAGCCAAATCCATACTTGTCGGGATGAAACACGTTACCAACCACACGAACTGGCTGTGCAGAGTGGGAATGTGTGAAATATTCCAGTACTGGCGCATCACCTACAAGTGCATCCACCTCATCTGATACCAATGCCTCAACCGATTCGTCCATATCCGGATAACTTCGCGTCTGAATACCGAGTTCCTGAATATAGTCTTCGGCAACGCTTCCTCCCAGCACCCCGACAGTTTTACCTGACAGATCCGACAGCGAGTGAATCTGATTGGTCAGGGACGTGGTTGTCATGACACTCGTGATAGATGAAGTGATGTAGGCAATGATACCCACACCGATCACCATCCAGATAGCAGACCAGATGCGCCCAATCCATCCAAATAAATTCTTATGTGTTGTTTTACCGGTGGTCAGGATAGAAACCGTGTGGAAAAAGTTATCGGCCAAACCTTCCCGCCATCGGCGCGGGAATTCGCTATCCAGCTTGCGGTCCACAAGTGTGATAATGACCGTTGCCAGCAGGGCAAGGAACAACAACCACGCAAACGTTGCCAGGTGTCCCGTGTCTATCAGACCATCAAGCGTATTTTGAAAAGAGCCTGAGCCCTTGTTGGTCGTCATAATCCTCAGGCCAGAATCATACCAGGGCTGTGTAAATGCAATGGATTGTGCGCGCTGCCTGGTGATCGTCAGATTCGACACCGCCGCATCGATTTCACCACGCTGGACGGCTTCAATCAATTTTCGGAATGAAGGATAGCTTTGGTAGGCAGACGACAGCCCCACTTTCTTTTCAAGATCCTGCCACAACTCTATCGCCATACCCGAGTACTGCCCGTTCTCCCGAACCACAAACGGCGCACTCTCATAGACGCCAACTTTTACAGGTTTAATGGTCGGAGAGGGAACCTGCGCCGCAGCTGGTACTGAATACAGTACGGAGAAGAAGATTAAGGCAGCAGATAAAATGACATTTGTGATGAATGGATATCTGGACAAAC
This sequence comes from Advenella kashmirensis, assembly GCA_040393685.1. Taxonomy (GTDB): domain Bacteria; phylum Pseudomonadota; class Gammaproteobacteria; order Burkholderiales; family Burkholderiaceae_B; genus Advenella; species Advenella kashmirensis_C. The sequence goes on from JBEBTQ010000126.1 coordinate 6,853, forward strand.
CGTTGGCATCCCTTTAATTGAATATACTAACGTTTAGCAAGAGCGGGTTTCAGGCATATCTTCCATCACAGTTTAACAACGAAACAAGCAGCGGGAGTCTGCCTGACGTACAATTATTTCAAACTTAAATACTGAAATTCCAGATAGGAGGATTGATGATGCATAAAGGTAAATGCCTATGCGGTGCAGTTACGGTACAGACTTCCAGGGCGGTGGATGAAATCAAAGTCTGCCACTGCGGTATGTGCCAAAGGTGGAATGGCGGCCCTGGTTTCAGTGTGGATTGTGGGAACGATCTGCAGATTGAAGGTCAGGAAGCAATGACTACTTACGCATCCTCAGACTGGGGCGAGCGGGCTTTCTGTAAGCTCTGTGGCACGCATCTTTTCTATCATTTAATTGAGCCGTCAATGTATTTCGCATCGGCATCCCTCTTTGAAGAGAGTGAGCAAGCGAAGCTATCAATGCAGATATACATAGATAGCAAACCCCCATACTATAATCTCGCTGAAAAAACGGCGATGCTGACCGAGCAGGATGTCATAAAACTGATGAGTACACCATTAGAATAACGTGTTGATATCTTTGGTTGTGTAAGAGCCGACGCGGCATCGGCGTGCGATCACGTGTATCAGCAATCCAGAACGAAGCGTGCGCCCCCGCTGCCGTGTCAGGAATCGCACGCTTTGCACACTATAAAGAGAGAGGGCTATGCCACCTGAGATTGACGATGCTGCTCGCCGCCGTCCAGCAAACAGGACAGCAATTGTCCTTCCAGAGCAGCATAGTCCGCATCTCCTCTGACACGCGGCCGGGCGAGTCTGACGTCCATTTCGAACGCCACTGCATGCTGGTCAATCAGAATGACGCGATCAGCCAGCGCGACGGCTTCCGCCACATCATGGGTGACCAGCACAGCCGTAAATTGATGATCTTTCCACAAATTCTCGATTAACTGCTGCATTTCGATACGCGTCAGGGCATCCAGCGCCCCTAGTGGCTCATCCAGCAGCAACAGTCGCGGCCTATGTGCCAGCGCCCGGGCCAGTGCCACACGCTGGCGCTGGCCGCCAGAGAGCACGCCAGGCCATTCGTCGGCACGATCCGACAGCCCGACCTGTTCCAGCGCCTCCAGCGCAACACGGCGTATCTCGCTGCCTTTACCTTTCAACCCCAGTGCAACATTGTCTGCAACGGTTTGCCACGGCAAAAGACGTGCGTCCTGATACATGATGCGTATGTCGTTGCGCGATTGCGCGACCTCTTTGCCATCTACTCGTATTCTGCCCACGCTGGCTGTATCCAGGCCCGCGAGCAGCCGCAGGAGCGTACTTTTTCCGCTTCCGCTACGTCCGACTACAGAGAGAAACTGCCCCGCTGCAACGCTCAGATTGACACCATGTAGTACGGTTCGTGTGCCAAAGCGCTTGCCGGCCCCTTCAATTCTTACTTCAACTCCGCCGTTTGCCTGTTCCATGTTCGTCATTGCTCCAGTATGTCGTCGCTATCTATTTGAATGCAGGATTCCAGCGCAACAATCGTCGTTCCAGCAAACGCGAGGCAGTATCGGCAAGCTTGCCAAGCACCGCGTACAACAGAATGGCGACCACCACGATATCGGTCTGCATAAACTCTCGAGCGGTCATGGCCATATAGC
>JBEBTQ010000127.1:0-8486 GCA_040393685.1 Advenella kashmirensis
TATGTGACCAAGGTCAACCTGGACAACACGAAAAAGAAAGCCACTGGCGTCACCTATATTGATGCTCAGGGCCGCACGGTAGAACAGCCGGCCGACCTGGTCGTTTTGTGTGCCTATCAGTTCCACAATGTTCGTCTGCTCATGCTCTCGGGCATCGGCGAGCAGTATGACCCCGTCACCGGCAAAGGAACGGTCGGTAAAAATTATGCTTATCAGGTGGGCGCTGGCTACACCCTGTTCTATGACGAGAAAACGCAGATAAATCCATTTATGGGTACCGGCGCAGCAGGTCAGGCATTTGATGACCTGAACACCAGTCAATTGGACATGGGCAAAATCGGTGCCATTGGCGGCTCTGTTGTGCGTCTGAACGTGACCGGCGGGCGACCCATTGGTCAGATGCATTTGCCACCCGGCGCGCCCAAATGGGGTGCGGGCTGGAAAAAAGCCATCAAGGATAACTATCTGACATCGGTCTCTTTCGGTATCAGTACGTCCAGCATGGCCTATCGCAATTGCTATCTTGATCTGGATCCCACCTATAAGGATTCACACGGTCTGCCTTTATTACGAATGACATTCAACTTCAATGATAACGATCTGAAAGTGGCACAGGATGCATTGAAGCAATCCAAAAAAGTCGCCGAAGCCATGGATGCCAAACAGATTGTGGGTGCAGCAAAACCACTGGGTTCAAAATTTGATTTGCGGCCTTACCAGTCCACGCACAATACCGGTGGCGCCATCATGGGTACAACGCCGGAGAATTCGGTCGTGAATAAATATCTGCAGTCATGGGATGTGCCCAATGTGTTCGTGATGGGTGCCAGTGCATTCCCGCAAAACCGGGCTTATAACCCCACGGGGCCAATGGCAGCGCTCACGCTTTTCTCACTGCATCATATTACGACGCAGTATCTGAAAAACCCCGGCGCATTGATTCAGGCTTAAAGGAACCATGATGAAAAAGATACTTGTATTTATCGTCGCCATCATCGTTCTGGGCCTGATCGTCCTTTTCGGTGCCGATTTTGTGACGCCTTCCAAACCCAAACTGGCTGAAAACAGCGCCAGCAAGTCACCAGACAAGGATCTGCTGGCAAAAGGCGCCTACCTGGCCCGCATGGGTGACTGCGTAGCGTGTCACAGCGTGCCAGATGGCAAACCGTTTGCAGGTGGGCTGGCCATGAGTACCCCTATGGGAACCATCTACTCATCCAATATCACGCCGGATCCGGAAACCGGTATTGGTTCGTACAGTCTGCAGGATTTTGCCCGCGCCGTACGCGAAGGCCGACTCAAGGACGGTACGCATCTGTACCCGGCCATGCCATACCCGTCATACGCCAAAGTCACCGATGACGATATCACTGCACTTTATGCGTATTTCATGCATGGCGTGGAACCAGTAAAACAGGAAAGCAAACCAGCAGAGATGTCTTTCCCATTCGGGTGGCGCAAGCTGATGGCCGTATGGAACCTGGCTTTCTATGATGCCTCGGACTTCAATGACAAGGCATCTGAGAACGCCCAGATTGCCCGTGGCGCCTATCTGACCGAAGGTCTGGCACACTGCGGTGCCTGTCATACGCCACGCGGGTTTGGTCAGCAGGAAAAAGGTCTGACCGGTAAGGATAGTGATTTTCTGTCTGGCGCTGTTGTGGATGGCTGGACTGCACCGGATCTGCGTGCCAAGGACGGCCCGGGACTTGGTGCCTGGAAGGCAGAAGATATTGCAGATCTGTTGATGGCTGGTCGCAGTGTTCACTCTGGTGTTACCGGTCCAATGACAGATGTCATCGCCAACAGTACGCAGTTTGCAACCCGTGATGATGCACTGGCCATTGGTGCCTATCTGAAGTCACTGCCATCTGGCAGCAAAGACGACAGTAACAGCAAATTCACGGCATCGGATGACACCGCGAATGATCTTCGCAATGGTATCACCCGAACCCTGGGTGCGCGGCTGTATCTGGACAACTGCGCGGCCTGCCACCGCAGCAGCGGCGCTGGTGAAAAACGTGCGTTCCCTGCCCTGGCTGGCAATTCACTGGTACTGGCAGACGATCCCGCTTCACTGATCCATGTGATTCTGGCGGGTGCCACTCTGCCTTCAACCAAGGCCGCGCCGTCCGATCTGGGCATGCCACATTTCTCGCAACGCCTGGATGATGGTGAAACGGCGGAACTGGCCACTTTCGTTCGATCTGCCTGGGGCAACAAGGCGTCTGCGGTGACTGCTGCGCAGGTTTCTGCCGTTCGCAAACACCTGCCTCCTCAGCAGAAGAAGGAGCTGGCTGAACAGGATCACAAGTGACATAAAATAAGGGTGCCGATGTATTGCACACCGGCACCCTTTCTTTGTTGCTGTGATCCTGTCGATTGCAGAATCAATAGTACAACGCGAGCGTCTTTACGTTCGCGTTTGCATTTCTAGCCTCGCATCGTGACAAATTCTTCTGCGGCAGTCGGATGAATGCCAATCGTGGCATCAAAATCAGCCTTGGTTGCCCCCATGCGAATGGCCACGGCAAAGCCCTGTACGATTTCTCCGGCGTCATCACCTGCCATATGCAGACCAACGACCCTGTCGGTCTTTTTTTCCACGATCAGTTTCATCATCATCCTGGCGGTACTGCCACTGAGCGTATGTTTGAGCGGACGAAACTCGGAACGATAGACCGTGATATCGCCGTAAATTTCGCGCGCTTCATTTTCGCTGTGACCCACAGTGCCCACATTGGGATGCGTGAAAATTGCAGTTGGAATAAATTCATAATTCATGCTGCGCTTGCCTTTGCCGAAAAGATGATCGACAAGCACCATCGCTTCACCCAGCGCGACCGGCGTGAGCTGAATTCTATCCGTCACATCGCCCAGCGCAAAGACAGAGGGAGTGGAGGTCTGGTAATTTTCGTCAATCTGAATCGCACCATTGTGATTGACCTGCACGCCGGCTGTTTCCAGATTGAGTCGATGCACATTGGGCGCGCGACCCGTCGCATAAAGTACCTGATTCGCCTGCAGCGTGCTGCCGTCATCAAGCTGCACCACCAGACCGTCGCCGTCCTTTTCAATTGCATTGACTTTGGTTTCAAAGTGAAAATGCACACCGGCTTTTTTCATCTCTTCGGCGGTGAAGGCGCAGATCTCTTCATCAAAGCCGCGCAAAATACGATCGCGTCGAATCACGATATGGACTTCTGCTCCCAGTCCGTTAAAGATGGAGGCAAATTCACATGCAATATAACCAGCGCCGACCACCACCAGTTTCTTCGGAAACTCGGGCAGGTCGAAAATTTCATTTGAAGTAATGGCATGTTCGCGGCCCGGAAACTCCGGCACAACGGGCCAGCCGCCAGTCGCGATCAGGATATGTTTTGCCGTATAGGTTTTGCCGTCATCCATTCTGACGGTATTGGACCCGGCAAGCGATGCCCAGCCTGTCAGCAGCGTGGCACCGGCGTTGGTAATCAGCGAGTGATATATGCCGTTGAGGCGGGAAATCTCTTTTGCCCTGTTGGTTTTCAGTACTGACCAATCGAGCGTTGCGGGACCGACATTCCAGCCAAAACCGCGGGATTCCTCAAAGGCCTCATGATAATGCGCCGCATAACTGTAGAGTTTCTTGGGAATACAGCCGACATTGACGCAGGTGCCGCCCAGATCAGACCCTTCTGCCAATGCCACCCGGGCGCCAGCCTGTGCGGCCATGCGGGACGCGCGCACGCCTCCACTGCCCCCACCAATTACAAAAAAATCATAGTCGAAACTTTCCATGCTGACTCCAAATTCAAATAGCGGTTCGCCATGATTGTAACCGCTGCCTTCAATGACTGCCCGCAAAAACCCTGTTGTCAGTGCGCTGCGGGCCCGTCCTGGCCGTATAATCAGGGCTTACGGAGATTCATGATGATGATGTCTGCACAACAACCCGCCTCTTCCCCTACCTCCTCCTCAACCACGTCCGGCGCGCTCCAGGCAGCACCCGCAGCCTGGCCCGTGCTGGGTGTGCTTGGCGGCATGGGCCCGCTGGCCGGCGCAACCTTTGCTGCGCGACTGGTACAGCTGACGCCGGTCTCTGCCGACCAGGCGCATATTCCGGTTCTGCTGCGTAACGACCCGCGCATTCCGGATCGCAGCGCGGCCAGACTCGCTGACGGCCCCAGTCCCTTGCCTGCCATGGTCGAAGGCATGCAGGATCTGCAACGCTGGGGCGCGCAATGCATTGCCATTCCCTGCAATACCGCTCATCTGTGGTACGAGCAGCTGCGCGATAGCGTGCAGGTGCCGGTATTGCATATCGTTGAATCGGTCATTCAGGACCTGCGACGCAATGGCATCACCGAAGGACGTGTCGGTGTGATGGGTACGCCGGCCACCATGCAGCTGGGGCTTTATCAGGAAGCATTGAGGGCAGCCGGCTACGAGCCCGTGACAGGCACGGATAATGTCATTCGTGATCTATCGGTGCAGGCTATTGCTGCCGTCAAATCCAATCAGAACGCCATGGGATTCGCACCGGCCGCAGAAGCGGTGAACCGTTTGCAGGAGATGGGCGCAAAGGCCGTGATACTTGGCTGCACCGAACTGCCACTGGCCATCCCGCCAGGCCGGCGCGACGAATTTTCCGTGGTGATGTCCGATTCCATTGATGCGCTTGCACTGGCAGTGCTGGACGCCTTTTCAAAAGACAGCGCAACATCAACGTAGGAAGCCCAACGACATGCCTTTAGAACAGACCGTGATTGACCATATTGTTGTGACCGCGAGCGATCTGGAGACGGGCGTGGCCTATGTGCGTGAGACGCTTGGCATTGAACCGGATGGCGGTGGCGAGCATCCCAAAATGGGTACACACAATCGGCTGCTGCGTTGCGGGCCGGCCTGTTATCTGGAAGTGATCGCGATCAATCCAAACGCCCCGGCGCCTGCAGGTCCCCGCTGGTTCGGGCTGGATGGCATGGCCGGTCAGATCGGAGATCGCAGCAGTTCACCGTTTTCTGTGTCATCGGAATCATCTCGAATCTCGTCCGCTACGGTGCCCACGCATGCCGCGGCGCCCCGGCTGGCCGCCTGGGTTGTGCGAACAACAGATATACACGGCGTGGTGGCGACAAGCTCGGAACCGTTGGGGACGATAACACCCATGCAGCGCGGCAATCTTGACTGGTTGATCACCATTCCTGAAACTGGCCTGGCGCCCCTCGATGGCCTGGCTCCCGCATTGATTGAATGGCACACGCCTTCACTGCCTGTTCTGTCCATGCCGGATCATGGTCTGCTGCTTGAAAAGCTTGAGATTTATCATTCGCAACCAGAGCGGATGCAGGCCCTGATCGCGAGCCTGAATTTGCAGGCTCCTGTCTCGGTGCTGCCCTGTCTATCAGGAAGCGCGCCCGGTCTGAAAGCCATCATCCGTACTTCTGATGGCATTCGTGAACTCAGTTAATATCTCAATCGCGAATCAACGCAGTGCCGCCGTCATGGTGGAAAACACATTCAGCGTGCGTATGACGTTTTCGATTGAGTCTGCATTAAATGACAGGGTCACGCCATCATCACGTCGAGTGCCTGGCAGCAGACAGAATGCATCTGCCAGCGCCGGAGAATTTGTCTGCAGGCGGCATTCATAGGGGCCGTCAATCACAAATGGCTTCATCGGTTGCTCAATCGCTGCCTGTACCGCCTTTTGCATGCCTTCACGGATTCGCGCGCAAGACGCTTGTGGCGTCAGCGTCGCTGCGCTGCTGTGGCCCATGGCGTGTTTGGTTTCGACCCATACGGCGCGGTCGAAAAAATCACGATTCTCTTCGATAAAAAACTGGTCGCCGCTGCCAAAAACAACGGGTACACCTGCGTGGCCGGCAAGCGCACCATAAAGACCCGGTTCGCCCAGTTCGATGCCATTGACCATGATGCGGGCAAAAGCAAAGCTATTGATGGTGTGAGCCAGCACACCGCGGCCCTGCGCACGCGCGTGATGTCCCACCAGCGCCACTGCGTCCATGCCAAATTCAAGGCCTGCCATCATGCTGTACACACGCGGCTTACCGGTAACAAGCCTGGCGCGTTCATCGATGTCAGACGCAATCATGTTGCGAAAGCCACCATGCGAGTCATTCACGTAGACTTCTGTGGCTCCGCCGTCAAATGCACCCGCAATCGCTGCATTAGCTTCTGCCGTCATCCAGGCGCGAGCGCGTTCGTATTCGCCATTGCCTGCGCGAACCTGCTGCGAGTCGACAACACCGGCGACTCCTTCAATATCCGTTGAAATCAATACTTTCATTCAATTATCCTTAATCCTCAAGCCACGCTGTGATCGGCAAGCGGGTGTGTCCGTCGCGACCGGTAACGGCAGTCGCCGCCCATAACGAATGCAATATGGCCTGCTCCGTGGCTTCGGCCGCTGCATCAAATAGCGGATCCAGCTGCGTTTCGTGCAGAGGCTGTACCGGCTGCTGAGCATGCTGAAGTTCCTGTCCAACACGCATGGACGTAGAAAATGCAATTGCAATATCGCCGCTGCCATGACCATAACTGGAGCCGGTACGGGCCAGCCCCGCTGCAGCACGCATGCTGAGTCTGCGCAACTGCCGGGCATCCAGCGGCGCATCGGTTGCCAGAATCATGATGATGGAACCTTTATCAGGTTCACCCTCACCTTTAACATGATCTGAAGACAGCGTCTGTTCACGCAACGCCATGCGTCGCTTGATGTCTTCTCCCGTCAGCACATTGCCCGCGCGCAGATGACGCAGCTTGCCGAAGTTAGACAGCACGAGTGCACCAACGGTGTAATCCGGTGCAGTACCTGACAGCGCACCTTCCTGCCGGGCAATTCGTGATGCAGATCCAATGCCGCCTTTGAGTCCAAAGCAGCTCATGCCACGCCCGGCACCGACAGCACCCTGTTCAAATTCCACACCTGCATTATCACAAGCGTGAAAATAATCTGCCTCGGTCACTGCCATGGCCTGAATATCATTCAAATAACCATCATTGCATTCAAGTACCAGCGGGTTTACCGTGGACCATTCGCGACCGATGGCCGGATTACTGGCAATCGCCTGGCGGATCTGTGCCTGAGCCACAGCGGAAACAGAAAATGTGTTGGTCAGCGCCACGGGTGTTTCAATCACACCCAGTTCCTGTAACTGCACCAGGCCCACGCTTTTTCCGAAGCCATTGATGACAGAGGCGCCGGCGGCGACCTTGTTGCGAAACAGATCGTCCGCGTGCGGAAAAATAACCGTCACCCCGGTCTGGATATTACCCTGAGTAAGCGTGACATGACCTACGCGTACACCGGGCACATCCGTCAGGCTGTTACGGGGGCCTGCGGGCAGGTTACCCACCACCGGCGCCTGTGTTGGTTTGTTGGAAGATGAAGAGGCAGTCATGATTATGTCTTTCGCGTCATTAACATGGCGCCATCGAAATGAACGCCATCGGTCTGCGCCGACGGCGTCCCGGTTTATTGACGATCGATTTTCGGATCCAGCGCATCACGCAGACCGTCACCCAGCAGGTTGAAAGCCAGCACAGTCAGGAAGATGGCCAGCGACGGAAAAATCGCAACGTGCGGTGCCAGAACCATATCTGAACGCGCTTCATTGAGCATGGCGCCCCACTCCGGCGTGGGTGGCTGTGCACCCAGACCGATAAATGACAGCGACGCCGCCGTGATAATGGAGGTACCGATGCGCATGGTGCCATACACGAGTATGGGTGAAATGGTGCCGGGCAGGATATGCTTGAAAATGATGGTGAAATCAGACGCGCCGATACTGCGTACGGCTTCAATATAGGTCATGTTCTTCAGCGACAGCGTACTGCCGCGGACCAGTCGTGCAAAGGCCGGCACGCTGAAAACGGCAACCGCAATGACCACGTTCACCATACTGGGACCCAGCACGGCGATCACACCGATGGCAAGCAGAATGCCGGGAAAAGCCAGCAACACATCTGAAATACGCATGACAAAGCGCTCCCACCAGCCTTCATAGTATCCGGCAAGCAGGCCCAGAACCGTACCTACCAGGCCACCAAGGGCGACGGAGATAAAACCGGCAGCCAGCGAAATGCGGGTACCCATTACAATGCGACTGAAAATATCACGGCCCAGCGAATCCACGCCCAGCCAGTGCAGCGCTGACGGCGCCTGATTGATCCGGTCATAATCAAAATAGTCTTCCGGATCAAACGGCACAATCCATGGCGCAAGGATGGCCACAATCACAAGTGCAAGAATAAAAATGGCCGCAACAACCGCCAGATGCTGCTTGCGGAACTTGCGGATGAACTCCGTCATCGGGGTGCGGATTCGCTCCCGTTTTGGCGGCAGCGATTCTATCGGAGAAGAGGTAACTTGCGTCATATCGGTTCCGCTATCGGTAACGGATGGTCGGATTGATCACGCCATAAAGGACGTCAACAATCAGATTGATCAGTATAAATTCAAAGGAAAACAGCAGGACCAG
>JBEBTQ010000128.1:0-8465 GCA_040393685.1 Advenella kashmirensis
CCATTCTGGTAGGCATCTCGGCCGCGGGCATGACCATTCTGTTTCACATGGCTATCCATTGGGGGCAGCTTCTGACCGGATCTGTGCCCGGTGAAATCGAAACCGTGGTCAGTCGCTGGACGCATACAGAGCGCATTCTTTTTCCCGCAGCAGGTGGTTTTATCGCCGGTACGCTGCTGTGGCTGTCTTCGAAAGTGCGCAAGGATATGAACTCGGATTACATGGAGGCCGTGGCGCTGTCTGACGGGCGGCTCTCTCTGCGCCAGGGCGTATTGCGCGTGCTGTCCTCGCTATCAACAGTGGTCAGCGGTGGTTCCATTGGTCGCGAAGGGGCCATGGTGCACCTGGGCGCGCTGGTGGCCTCGGCCATCGGTCGCTTTCTTGCCTTCAATTCCAACGATATCCGCCTGCTGGTGGCCTGTGGTGCCGCGGCCGGGGTCTCTGCGGCATACAACGCGCCGCTGGCGGCAGCCCTCTTTGTGGCAGAAATTGTTCTGGGCACCTTGTCGGTGACGACATTGGGGCCACTGATTATTTCGGCAGGGGTGGCCAATGTCACCATGCAGCTTACCGGCTATTATCGGATCACCTATGATGTCAAACCCATTTCCCTGTCGATAGACGCCACCTTGCTGCTGCTGGTGTTACTGGGCGTGCTGGCAGGCCTGCTTGCACCACTATTCCTGCGGTTTCTGGACATGATAAGGCAGCTATTTCGCAAATCACGTCTGCCATTACCGTTAAGCCTGGCGGCAGGCGGTGCACTGCTGGGGCTGATACTGATTCTGGAGCCCGATGCGGCCGGTAACGGTTTTGGTCCGCTGGAGGATATGCTGACGCAATCCTGGACACTGCCGGCTGTGCTTCTGATGCTTGCCTATAAGGTACTGGCTACAGGTGCAACCGTAGGTTCAGGAGCGACCGGGGGCGTGTTCACGCCCATGCTGATGGTGGGCGCAAGCGTCGGGCTGATCTTTTTTCAGATCCTTTCACTGCTTGTCCCGGAAATTTCAGGCCAGTCCACGCTCTATATCCTGATCGGGATGGGCGCGTTTCTGGCTGCCGGTACGCACGCACCGCTGATGGCCATCCTGATGGTATTTGAAATGACGCACCGTATCGATCTGGTTCTGCCGCTCATGTTTGCCTGTGTTATTGCAAATGTGGTCAGCAGTCTTTATAGTGCACCGGCCATGTATGGTGTTACGCTGACGCGCGAGCAGACGGCACGCCTGCGGCGGCAGACGGAAAGTATGACGCTGCACGGCCTGGTGATTGATGCCCAGACCGTCCTGCGCCATGACCAGCCGCTTTCCGATGCCGTAACCATGTTCCAGGATTTTGCGGTACGCTATATCTATATCGTGGATGAAAAAGACCAATATCGTGGCGTACTCTCGAATCAGGAAGTCACCCGATGGTTGCTGTCGCAGTCATCGCTGACAACGCCGATATCGGAGCTGATGGTGGAGCCGCAGTTCATCCCGGTACTGCATCCTGATATGACACTTGGAGAAGGGCTGGAGCTGTTTTTGAGTTTTATGGGCGAACGTCTGCCCGTATTGCAGTCCAAAGACGAGCCGTTGCTGCTGGGCGTTGTCCGCAAATCGGCCATTTTGCAGGAGCTGGAAAAACAGCGCGAGCTGCAGGATCGGCATCAGCCGCCGCATATTGATTTTCGCATTTCCGGTGACAGGTAGACTTGCCCGATAATGATATCTGAACTGGCAGAAACAATGACATCCGAATTAAAAGAAAAGATCACATCTGAAATACCTGTGAATCCTGATGACATGCATCGTAGCCCGCTGATGCCGTCGGCCGATTTGTCAGTTCGACCAGCAGAGGCAGTGGCATTGGCTGGCAGGCTGGATTACAGCAATAGTCAGGGCATACGGCCGTGGCAGTTCAGTGTCGCGCCGATGATTGACGTGACGGACCGACACTGTCGCTATTTCCACCGTCTGCTGGCGCCCAATGCCTTGCTATATACCGAAATGATTACCACAGGCGCGCTGATCTATGGTGATGTGCCGCGCCACCTGCAATTTAGCGAACAGGAGCATCCGGTGGCTCTGCAACTGGGGGGCAGCGAACCCGATGCGCTCGCGCATTGTGCCAGACTGGGTGAAAGCTGGGGCTATGATGAAATCAATCTGAATTGCGGATGTCCGTCAGAGCGTGTGCAAAAAGGAGCTTTTGGCGCCTGCCTGATGGCTGAACCCACACTGGTTGCCGATTGCATCAAAGCCATGCAGGACGCGGTGAGTGTGCCGGTCACGGTCAAACACAGACTCGGACTGGATTATGACGAGTCGTATGATTTCGTGCGTGATTTTGTGGGCCAGATCTACGACGCCGGTTGTCGCGTGTTCATAGCACATGCGCGTAATGCGGTCCTGAAGGGTTTGTCACCCAAGGACAATCGTGAAATTCCTCCCTTGCGTTATGACGTTGTTGCGCAACTGAAGAACGATTTTCCGGATGCGCGCTTCATTCTGAACGGAGGGCTGAATGAGCCGGACCAGATCGTGACAACTGCGACGACCTTTGACGGCGCCATGGTCGGACGGGTGGCCTGGCATGAGCCTTATGTGCTTCGAACAGTCAGTCAGCGTCTGTGGCCCGATACGCCGGTTGCGCAGGATTCTGAGGTTGTGCAGGCTATGATGCAATATGCAGAGAAGCAACTGCCCCTGGGTGCGCCACTGCGGGCCGTGATCAAGCCTATGCTGGGACTTTTTAACGGGCGCAAGGGGGCGCGTCAGTGGCGGCGGCATTTGTCAGATCCTGCACAGCTGGCCCGGCAGGAGCCGGCCATTCTGATGGAAGCCCTGGCGTTTGTAGGCGACCAGGTTTAACGAAATGCTATCGTGCAAAACCCACATCTTTACATTTTTATACATTATAAATTCGTTTTATTAATCAACGCCTTGTGCGATTTTTCAAGCTTTTACATAAATTAGAAAGCGCTTGAAATATCCGGATTAATACTATATATTGTGTCTAACGAAAAATATAACACTATATATTGATCTGTCGGCCTGGCTCCAGGCCGATCCGCCAACCATCATGCACATGGATAGTCAATGAACAGCTCACTCATGGTCACCAAACGTGACGGCAGAAAAGAACCCATCGATCTCGATAAAATCCACCGCGTTATCACCTGGGCGGCAGAAGGTCTGGATCATGTCTCTGTATCACAGGTGGAGCTGAAGTCGCATATTCAGTTCTACGACGGTATCAAGACCGAAGACATTCACGAGACCATCATCAAGGCTGCAGCCGATCTGATTTCACAGGCAAGTCCTGATTATCAGTATCTGGCAGCCCGGCTGGCCATTTTCCATCTGCGCAAGAAAGCCTTTCAGCAGTTTGATCCGCCCACCTTGTATGATCATGTCAGCAAACTGACGGAAATGGGTAAATACGACGATCACATCCTGCAGGATTACTCGCGGGAAGAGTTCGACGAAATGAACAGCTATATTGACCACAGCCGTGATATGAACTTTTCTTACGGTGCAGTCAAGCAGCTGGAGGGCAAATATCTGGTTCAGAATCGTGTGAACCATGAGATCTATGAAAGCCCGCAGTTTCTGTATATTCTGGTAGCGGCATGCCTGTTTTCCAAATATCCGAAGGAAACACGACTGTCCTACGTGAAGGGTTTTTATGACGCCACTTCACAGTTCAAAATTTCTCTGCCCACGCCCATCATGTCGGGCGTGCGCACGCCCACTCGTCAGTTCAGCTCGTGCGTGCTGATCGAATGCGGTGACAGCCTGGATTCCATCAATGCAACCACCAGCGCCATTGTGCGCTATGTTTCGCAGCGTGCGGGCATTGGTATCAATGCAGGCCGCATTCGTGCAGTCGGCAGCCCCATCCGTGGCGGAGAGGCCCAGCACACGGGTTGCATTCCTTTCTACAAACACTTCCAGACGGCGGTCAAATGCTGCTCGCAAGGCGGTGTACGGGGCGGGGCGGCCACACTTTTCTATCCTATCTGGCATCTGGAAATCGAGTCGCTTCTGGTGCTCAAAAACAATCGGGGCGTCGAGGAAAATCGCGTCCGTCATATGGACTATGGCGTGCAGATCAACCGTCTGATGTATCAGCGTCTGATCCGCAATGGCGAAATCACGCTGTTTTCTCCTTCTGACGTTCCGGGCCTTTATGATGCGTTCTTTGAAGACCAGAACAAGTTTGAAGAACTGTATGCCAAATACGAAAAAGAACCGGGTATTCGCAAACGCACGGTACGAGCAACGGAACTGTTCTCTCTGATGATGCAGGAGCGTGCCGGTACTGGTCGTATTTATATTCAGAACGTGGACCATTGCAACACACACAGTCCTTTTGATCCTGCTGTTGCGCCAGTCCGCCAGAGCAATCTGTGTCTGGAAATTGCACTGCCCACTAAACCGCTGGAAGACATCAACGACGAGAACGGCGAGATCGCGCTGTGCACCTTGTCTGCCTTCAATCTGGGCGCCATCAATTCGCTGGATGAACTTGAAGGTCTGGCAGATCTGGCAGTACGTGCGCTGGATGCCTTGCTGGATTATCAGGACTACCCGATCAAAGCTGCGTATATCGGTTCCATGAAGCGTCGTACGCTGGGTATTGGCGTGATCAACTATGCCTACTATCTGGCCAAGAATAATGCCAAGTATTCCGATGGTAGCGGTAATGCGCTGACGCATCGTACCTTTGAAGCAATACAGTATTACCTGCTGAAAGCGTCTGTCGAGCTGGCCAAGGAATTCGGACCTTGCACGGCGTTCAATGAGACTACCTATGCCAAAGGCATTCTGCCCATCGATACCTATAAAAAGGATCTGGACGGCATCTGCAACGAGCCACTGCACCTGGACTGGGAAGCGCTGCGCAAGGATATCACGACGCATGGCCTGCGCAATTCAACGCTGACGGCGCTGATGCCTTCTGAAACCTCTTCGCAGATTTCCAATGCCACCAATGGTATTGAGCCTCCGCGCGGACTGGTATCGGTCAAGGCGTCCAAGGATGGAATCCTGAAGCAGGTCGTTCCCGAGTACGAACGCCTCAAGGATAAATACGAGTTGCTGTGGAGCATGCCCGGCAACGATGGCTATCTGCAGATCGTGGGCATCATGCAGAAATTTGTGGACCAGTCCATTTCAGCCAACACCAATTACGATCCGGCCCGTTTCGAGGGTGGTCGTGTGCCCATGAATCAGATGATCAAGGACTTGCTCACCGCCTATAAATTCGGCGTGAAAACCTTGTATTACCAGAACACCCGCGATGGCGCCCAGGACAAGCAGGACGATCAAGATGCGGGCCTGGCCCAGGATGACTGCGAAAGCGGTGCATGCAAGATCTGATCAGCCCGTTTTGGAATAAGAGAGAATAATGTCATACAGCACATTTTGTCAGGTACCGAACGACCAGATGAAAGAGCCCATGTTTTTTGGGCAGTCGGTCAACGTGGCTCGCTACGATCAGCAGAAGTACGAAATCTTCGAAAAGCTCATCGAGAAGCAGCTGTCATTTTTCTGGCGACCCGAAGAGGTCGATGTTTCACAGGACCGGATCGACTATCAGTCACTGCCTGAACACGAAAAGCATATTTTTATCAGCAATCTGAAATACCAGACGCTGCTCGACTCTATTCAGGGCCGCAGTCCCAACGTGGCCCTGCTGCCGCTGGTTTCCATTCCTGAACTGGAAACCTGGATCGAGACCTGGTCATTTTCAGAGACCATCCACTCGCGATCCTATACGCATATCATCCGTAATATCGTCAATAATCCATCGCTGGTGTTTGACGATATTGTGGCCAATGAGTACATCCTGAAGCGCGCACGCGATATTGCCTTTTACTATGATGACGTGATCTCCTACACCCAGCTGTATAACCAGTTTGGTGAAGGCACGCATGTGCTGGCGGGCAAAGAGGTCGTCATATCGCTGCGTGAACTTAAAAAGAAACTTTATCTGTGCCTGATGGTGGTCAACGTACTGGAGGCCATCCGCTTTTATGTCAGTTTTGCCTGCTCATTTGCCTTTGCAGAACGCGAACTGATGGAAGGCAACGCGAAGATCATCAAACTGATTGCTCGTGACGAAGCCCTGCATCTGACCGGTACGCAGCATATGCTCAATATTCTGCGCAGTGGCTCCGACGATCCCGAGATGGCAGAGATCGCTCGTGAAACCCAGGATCAGTGTTTTGAGCTGTTCAAGCAGGCTGCACAGCAGGAAAAAGAATGGGCCGAATATCTCTTCAAGGGGGGCTCCATGATTGGCCTGAATAAAGACATTCTGTGCCAGTACGTCGAATACATTACCAATCTGCGCATGCAGGCCGTCGGACTGCCGGCCGCCTTTTCAGGCGTGCGCCAGAATCCGATCCCATGGATTAACGCATGGCTGTCTTCAGATAATGTGCAGGTGGCGCCGCAGGAGGTGGAAATCAGCTCTTACCTGATCGGACAGATTGATTCGCAAATGAATACTGACGATCTGCAGCATTTCGAACTATGACATCTGTCGTAACGACCGACAGCAGGTTTGAATTGCTGGAGGGAGAAACGCTGCTGGAGGGGTTGGAACGAACCAACCACGAAGTGGAGTACCAGTGCCGTGCGGGTTATTGCGGTTCCTGCCGCACGCATCTGGTCTCCGGATCCGTCAGATATCTGACCGAGCCGCTGGCCTTTATCGCCAAAGATGAGATCCTGCCTTGCTGCTGCGTACCCACGGGTGCGCTGCAAATAGAAGCGCGGCTGCTACCTTCTACAGATCAGCCGTCACTGGGAGAAGAATTCAATATTCAGAGGTCGCTGGATTTCGGGCCTGAGCAGAAGTCCTAGACAGCACTTTTGTATTTTGTGATTGCTGCCTGGGACGAAAGGCAAATTTCAGTGCCAGTACGGTTGCGACTGACCACAACACCAGCCAGATGACGTGCATGCTGATCACAAAAATCTGCCGCCCGCCAAGCTCGGCGGTGCCGGACATCAAATCGTTCAAAACTGACAGCGACAAACCGATCATCAGGCCTGCAAAAAGCAGTACTGTAAGTACAAATGACCACTTCGGATCTGGTTTCATCAATTTTTCCTTGTTATCAATTCTGTACGGCTTTCTGTGTATACCGCGCTTCGCCATCAGGGACGAGACGCAGACATTTGCGCGGATAAAGAGAAAAATCCCAGCCAGTAAAGACGAGACGATCGAGCCGGAGCATATTCCTCTACCTGGCAGTCTAGGTCATCGTGCCACCGGTGTGAAATATCAATTACTTATGTCTATATTCCCTCAATGACATTTGAATTGTTCGGCTCCGATACTTTGCTGCAGCCGGATCGAAGGCTCATATACAATATTCATTCCCGATCCCGGTTGCTTGCCATACAAATCGTGGCCAAACCGGCAGACCGCCATACAGACCATACAGGAGTGGAAAATCCATGAAGTGTTTCTGCATTACCGGTTTCAAAGCCCCATTGCAAATGCTGGAAAGAGATGTACCGGTTCCCAGCGGGACCGAGGTTCTTCTGGATGTGAAAGCAGCAGGGGTATGTCACAGCGACCTGCATCTGTGGGAGGGCGGTTATGACCTTGGGCAGGGTAAGCGATTGCAGCTGAAAGATAGGGGCGTCGAATTGCCCCTCACGCCCGGACACGAGACCGTTGGCGCAGTTCGCGCAGTGGGCCCTGATGCCGGTGAGCTGGAAATCGGGAAGAATTACCTGATTTATCCCTGGATCGGCTGCGGCACCTGCGCGGTTTGCCAGCGCGGCGAAGAAAATCTGTGCACCAGCCCGGCTTGTCTGGGTATTCATCGTCACGGCGGCTATGCCACACAGATTCTGGTGCCGCATCCGCGTTATCTGGTGGATATAGGCGATATGGATCCCGTTCAGGCAGCGCCCTATGCCTGCTCGGGCCTCACTACCTATTCAGCGCTGAGAAAATTCGAGCCGGACGTGCTGCGCAATGAACCGATAGTGATTTTCGGCGCGGGTGGCCTGGGATTGATGTGCCTGCAATGGCTGCATGCGATGGATGGCAAAGGCGCTATTGTGGTGGATATTGATCCGGCCAAGCGTGAGGCCGCCATGCAGGCGGGGGCCCTGGCCGCAGTTGATGGCAACAGCCCGACCCTTATCAGTGATATCCAGGAAGCCGCGGGCACAAAAAATATTCTGTCTGTGATTGATTACGTTGGTGCGCCTGCGACGGCAACCCAGGCATTCAATCTGCTGGTCAAAGGCGGCAAACTGGTGGTAGTCGGCCTTTTTGGTGGCCAGAGCGAATGGTCGCTGGCGCTTTTTCCGCTGAAGGCCGCGACGGTACAGGGGTCCTATGTGGGCAATCTGGGAGAATTGCAGGAATTGATGAAGCTGGTCAGGCAGGGCGGTATCCGTTCGATTCCAGTCACGACACATTCGCTGGAAGAGGCGGAT
>JBEBTQ010000129.1:0-8457 GCA_040393685.1 Advenella kashmirensis
GGCCAACGAGTCTTGCCATCACGTCGGCATTTCCGCCAGGAGGATAAGGCGCCACAAGCGTGATTGGCCTCTCTGGCCACTCCGCACGTGCCGCACCGGAAAAAAGCAGGGTTGAAATCGCAATGGCAAATGCCATTGCGCACTTTGTTTGTCTCATCTCCATTCTCCACTGTCCTATGAGGACGTATCGGGTTTTGGTAATTGGGATTCATAGATCCGCTTTTTGATTTTCATTACGCGCATTCGCTTCAAACTTTTCCTGCGATGCTGACTGTAATAATACAGAGAGAGACTCGTATAAAAAAACATCAAAATTTTTGGGCTAAGCAACGGAACTACCGTTGCTCGGATTCATCCTCGCGCCCAGGTTCAGCTTTCGCACGCATGCGAAAGCGCCGCATCCTTGACACCTTTCATAGACAAATGCAAGGATGCGGCGCGGCGACCAACGCGAGCGCTGAACCAATCAATTACTTATTGGAGTACCCGGATACGAATTCCTTCGTGGCACCGGTATTGGCATCGTAAACGTGACGTTTGATTTTCCCGATATTGCCGCCATACGCATGGATACTGATAGAGACGCGATCTGAGTAGACGTTGGATACGCGGTGGATATCGCCAAGTGTCGGCGAAACACAGTCCACCATACCTGGCTTCATGATTTCCTCCGATTGTCGTACCATTGGCTTGCCGGGTTCACTCAGCGTAAACATTTCTCCTTTTTCTGAACCCCGCATCATGCCTATCAATGCCCATACCGTATGATCGTGTACCGGTGTGGTTTGCCCTGGTCCCCAGACAAAGCTAACAACAGAGAAGCGGTCATCCGGGTCCGCATGCAACAGATACTGTTGATAATATTGAGGATCAGGTTGTGCAAACTCTTCGGGAAGCCAGTTGTCATTCGACACCAGTTCTGCCAATAAAGGTTTGCCTTGGGCAAGTATCGTTTCCTCATCTCCATCTGCTTCATCAATTATTTTTGTCAGTTTCTCCACAAATTCCTGAAATGGTTTCGGGTAATTCATTTGTCATCTCCTTTTAGAATGAATTGAGGTAAATCGTTTCTGCTTGTCGGTAAATTTTTTTCAACCTGTCGGAACTATCATGTTAATACTATCATTAAGAGCATTTCTTGCAGTTCACCGTCATGGCACCGTAGCCGCTGCCGCCACTCACGTACATCGCTCGCCTGCCGCCATCAGCGCACAGTTGAAAATGATGGAGCAGAACCTTGATGCAGAGCTGTTTGTACGCACCAAGCGCTCCCTGCGTCTCACTTCCGTGGGTCACCGTTTGGTCCCTCTCGCCGAGCAGGTATTGGCTATCTATGACGAGATGACAAAGCTGTCGCAGGACAAAGTCATTGCAGGTCATTTAACACTGGGCGTTGTCAACAGCGCATTGACCGGCACATTGCCTCCCTTATTACAACGGCTTCGCGATGAAAACCAAAAACTGGAAGTGAAGATCATAGCAGGCAACTCGGTTGAACTGATGACACAAGTCGATAGCGGCATTCTGGATGCGGCAATCGTCACTCAACCTCCCAAACAACTGCTATTAAACCTGGAAGTTCATCATCTTTACTCGGAACCCTACGCGCTACTGTTGCCAAAAGATCTCCGTTACGACGGCATGACAGCAACATTCCGCGAGTATCCCTACATCGCCTTTGACCGTCAAACCTGGGCAGGTCGTCAGATAGACGACTTTTTGCTCAGACTGGGAATCAAAGTTCATCCTGAAATGGAACTCAATTCTCTGGACGCGGTGACTGCTGTTGTAAAACAGGGGCTGGGCGTCTCAATCGTACCATTGGTTTTCGGCAACTCAAGACATCTGGACTCTCAGCTGCAAGTCGTGGCGATCTCTGATTTTCAACGCGATGTCTGCCTCGTTGAAAGGAAGAACCATCCACAGGCCATGCTGACGTCCCAGGTGATTGGCGCATTCAATAGCCTCATTCCAGAGAACGAAGATTGATCTTGCCTGTCATTTAGCCTAATCCTGGCCCCAGTACAGAGCGCTTCCAGGCGGATTGTCGTATTTCCTTGATAATTTCCTGGGTGTGCTCTCCTAAGCTTGGGGGTGCATATCGATAAGTGGGATTTGTCTTGCTCATATGGATTGGATTTCCGATAAGGGAAACCTCTCCATCACTGAACCTGGCATTGGGTATTTTGATACTCATGCCGCGATGCACGACCTGTGGATCGGCAAAAACCTCATCAATTCGATTGATCGGCCCGCAAGGAATTTTCTCGCGTTCGCAGTTTTCCAGCCAGAACTTCCGATCTCGCTGCGCCGTGAAATCTTTCACGATGGGGATCAGTTCCTGTCGATTTTCAACGCGTGCACGATTTGTTGAAAACCGCGGATCGATCGCAAGTTCCGGCCGTTGCGCTATGTCGCAGAATCGCTGGAACTGTTTATCGTTTCCCACTGCCAGAATGAAATAGCCATCAGTGGCAGGAAAAACTTCATAAGGAACAATATTGGGATGCCCATTGCCAAGGCGTGGTGGTGCGTGCCCCTCGGTCAGGTAGTACGTGCCCGCATTGGCCAGCCAGGCCACTTGCGTGTCCAGTAACGCCACATCGATAAACTGCCCTTCGCCCGTTCGGTCGCGATGTCGCAGGGCGGCAAGAACTCCAACGGCGGCGTACATCCCTGTCATCATATCCGTGATACCGACAGCGACCTTCTGGGGTTCGCCGTCAATTTCACCTGTGATACTCATGATTCCTCCCATGCCCTGGGCCAGAAAGTCATATCCCGGGCGGTGTGCGTATGGGCCGTCCTGTCCAAATCCCGTAATGGAACAATAGACCAGTCGTGGATACTTTGCTTTAATCTGCTCATAGCCCAGACCAAATCGGGCAAGGTCACCGACTTTGAAGTTTTCGACCAGCACATCACTGCAATCGAGCAGCTCGTGAATCATTTTCTGACCGGCTTCTGACGTTATGTCGATTGCAATAGATCTCTTGTTTCGATTCGCGCAGGCGTAATACGAACTCTCTTCCAGTTCTTCGCCGTTCTGATCTTTCAAATACGGCGGACCCCACTTTCGGGTATCGTCCCCAACGCCAGGCCGCTCCACCTTAATGACATCTGCACCCAGATCGGCCAGTAACTGTGTACAACTTGGACCAGCCAGTATACGAGAC
Organism: Advenella kashmirensis; assembly: GCA_040393685.1. Taxonomy (GTDB): domain Bacteria; phylum Pseudomonadota; class Gammaproteobacteria; order Burkholderiales; family Burkholderiaceae_B; genus Advenella; species Advenella kashmirensis_C. The sequence goes on from JBEBTQ010000129.1 coordinate 3,177, forward strand.
AAATCCAAAACCCTGATCCCATCCAGACTGCCCGCCGCCTGCTTCTTTGCTGTACGCAAGTCGATCTCCCTGAATCCAATTCTATTGGTGAATTGTATTCTTGCGAGCGACTCATCAGAATCAAATAATTCTTTGTCTTAGCGTCAGAATTTCTGAGGGCAGTGTCGAAGTGCCGGGGCAGGTTTAGCCGATTGCAGCAACGCGCCAGCCTGAATCAGAACAGAACTATCCAGCCAGCTTTGCGCTTATGTACCGATTCATGCTTACCCCCTGCTCGGCGGCGGATATTGCCAGATTACGATGCACCATGGGAGGCACTCGCACCCGAAACTCTCCGCTATACTTTTTATCTGCCAGGGCATCTGGAACCGGTTCGCCGTTTTGTTGCATATCTTTAACGACGTCGGCTACCACCTGCATGATTCCGGCCAAGGCCTGCGTCGGGTCGGCGGCCAGCCATGATAATGAAGGAAATTCCGCACATAGACCGACATACTCCTGTTCCTCAGGAGACCAGCTTATTCGATATGTATAGTGAGAATCATCAAGATTCATTCTGTCCTCGGCTGCTTTCAGTAGAACAATTCAAATTCTATAGATGTAGAAAATAGACGACTTTGATAATGGCCTTTGTGGCTTTTATTAGGTTTCGCGACTTTGGCTGACGCCAAAGACGGACAGGCGCAATATGCGACTGTGATTCTGAATATCATTGCTCATACTAAAACATCGCAATACTGCGAGACGAACAGGCAACATAATTTTTAGACACAAAATATGTTATCGCTAACTTTCCTATATCATTGAATTTACATAGTATTATTTCTCTTGCAAATTACTAATATGTTGAAGTAACATTATCGGTAACATAATTTCGCAGACAAATTTGCTAACCATGCGAATAATAATCAGGAGACTTGAATGACCGCTATTGAATCTCAGGCAGTCCGGAAAATCATAAGACGCTTTATGCCAATTCTGGTGCTTTGTTTTATTTTCAGCTTTCTGGACCGCGTCAATGTGGGGTTTGCCGCGTTGACAATGAGTAAGGATCTTGGTTTTTCCGGCGCTGTATTCGGCCTTGGCGCGGGGCTGTTTTTCATTGGCTATTTTGTCTTCGAAGTGCCTTCCAATATGGCAATTGAACGGATAGGAGCACGATTGTGGATTTTCCGCATCATGATCACCTGGGGGCTGTTTTCCACGCTGACGGCGTTTGTCTGGAATGATTGGAGTTTTTACATCATCCGATTTCTCCTTGGCGCAGCAGAAGCGGGATTTTTCCCTGGAATTGCGTTTTTCTTCACGCTATGGTTGCCCAATAGGCATCGCAGCAAGGTAAATGCGATTTTTCTGGCTTCCATGCCCTTCGCCGCAGTCATTGGCGGGCCGCTCTCCGGATATTTGCTCACGCTTGATGGGATGTTCGGTCTGCATGGATGGCAGATCCTGTTCATCGTAGAAGGCTTGCCCACCTTCGCCCTCGCCTTCTATCTGCTGGCGATACTTCGAGACACGCCAAAAAGTGCGGAATGGCTGCAAAAAGAGGAAATTGACTGGCTTGAAGGCGAATTACGGAAAGAGAATACGCGCGCGAAGGCCATCGTGCCACACGGATTCCTCAATATTCTGAAAAGTCCGATCACGGCTCTGCTCAGCATTGTGTACTTCGGCATCGTCGGCCTGAATTTCGGTCTCAGTTTCTTCGTTCCCCAGATTGTGCATGACTTCAAGCTGGGTTACATGCAAACCGGGTTTGTCTCGGCCATTCCTTTTCTTGTGGCCGGCATCGGCATGATTCTGTGGGGTATTCATTCCGACAGAAAAAATGAAAGACGACTTCACGCGCTCTTACCCCTGATTCTGGGTGTTATTGGCCTTGGTGGCGCTACGCTTGCCACACTTCCAGTACTCAAATTGATTCTGTTAAGTGTTGCCGCACTGGGTGTATTCTCAACCATTCCAATTTTTTGGGCAGTGCTGCCAGGATTGTTTGGATCTGCCAGTGTCGCAGTCTCATTTGCCGTGATCAACTCGATTGGCAATCTGTCGGGGTTCACCGCGCCGTTTTTGGTGGGATGGTTAAAAGACGTCACCGGTTCAGTCAATGCAGGTTTACAAGTAGTGACTGTCCTGGGTTTGATTGCCGCCATTATTCTGGCATTTGTACTGCGCCATCAACGCAATGTCAGTGCAGCGCAACAGGCCGCAGCCGTGTGAACAGGAGACAGCTGTGTCAGATATAACTCTTGCAGTGGAAGAACTCAGACAATGCGGAGGTTATTGGACAGAAACGCTCGATCCCCTGATCGAGCTCGCCCCGCAATTCGTTGAAGCGTATATCGACTTTTCGAAACATCCCTTTTCCTCAAAAAATTTGTCGCCCAAGCTCAAGTGCTTCGTCAGTCTAGCTGTGCATGCTGCAGCCACACATTTGCATGAGCCTGGCATTCGCTTATCCATACGAAATGCATTGCGCGCAGGGGCAACCAAAGATGAACTGATTGAAGTTCTTCAATTGACGACAACATTGGGGGTTCATGCGTGTGTGTATGGCATCCCAGTACTGGTCAATGAACTTGGCGGAGTGCAAAGCACTGACGACAACGATCTTGAGCGCGCCCGGCTTAAAGCCAGTTTCATTGAAAAACGGGGTTACTGGGATGATCATTTATGGGAAGGCCTATTGACGCTTGATCCTGGCTATTTCAGGGCGTTCACTGCGTTTTCTTCATCTCCTTGGGAAACGAGCCACCTTGAGCCCAAAGAGAAGGAACTGGTTTATATCGCGTTCGACGTGTCCGCAACGCATATGTTCTCCCCAGGAACCGCGCTGCATATTCGAAATGCAATGAAATATGGGGCGACAGCGGGCGAGATCGTTGAAGTCATGCAGATAGCGAGCACGATAGGCATTCAGACGTTTGAATTGGCTTTGCCCATACTGATGGATGAACTTGAATTGGCAGAAACCGAAAAGGAAAAAGGAAGCAACGATGACGCAGGTGACTGAAAGCAGACAAGGGCGCGTAACGATACTGACAATGAATCGGCCAGAGGCCGGCAATCGCGTGACGCAGGAAATGGCAGAGCAATTGACTGCCGCACTGAATGCCGCAAGGCGGGATCCGCAAGTGGCAGGTTGCGTGCTCACCGGGCACGGAGATGTATTTTGCCTGGGAGGCGAATATTGGACTTCCGGCTCCGCAGTTGCCGGACGCGCTGAATTTGCCCGTGCTCATGTCGACCTGCTGGGAGCCATGGCGCGATTTGGCAAACCGCTGGTCGGCGCGGTGAACGGCAACGCTCACGCAGGCGGATTTGCGCTATCTGTCGCATGTGACCTTGTTTATATTGCCGATGATGCCACGATGGGGCTTCCGGAAGTTTCAGGCGGACTGTTCCCTTTTCTTGCATTGGCGATTCTGAACAACGAAATGCTGTTCGATATTGTTTATAACGCGCGTCTGATGGATGCCAAGGAAGCTTGCCGGCTATATCTGGCGAACGCCGCCTTGCCGCGCGATGAAGTATTACCACGTGCAATCGAGGCCGTGGAGTCTGCGACCTCCGGCAATGCCGAAGTCTTGATGCTGGGTAGAGATCTATATCACTCCATGCGTGGACTGACACCAGAAGCCGCGCTGGATCAGTCCAGATTTTCCCTGATCGCCGCGCTCAGCGCGCGCGACTCTGCTGCCAAATAATTGCATAACTATTAGACAGGAGACAATGACAGATGTCCGAAACCCATACCAACCCAACTCAGGCGAAACTGCCCCTTGAAGGAGTCAAGGTTGTCGATATTGCCAGTTTTCTTGCCGCGCCGTTCGCATCGATGATTCTGGCTGACTACGGAGCTGAGGTGATCAAACTGGAACGCCCAGGTACGGGCGACGAATCCCGCTACTGGGGGAATGCAAAAGACGGTGTCGGTCTCTACTATAAGGTGCTGAATCGCAACAAAAAATCTGTCGAGGCAGATTTACGCACACCGCAAGGTGCCGAGATACTCAAACGCCTGATCAGAGACGCGGATATTCTGGTTGAAAACTTTCGGCCAGGAACCCTGGAAAAATGGGGGCTGGGCTGGGATGTATTGTCGGAAATCAACCCCAAACTGGTGATGCTGCGGATCACAGGTTTCGGGCAATATGGCCCGAACTCATCGCGAGCAGGGTTTGGCACCCTGGCCGAAGCCTATGCAGGCTTTGCGTATATCAATGGCCCGGCAGACAGGCCGCCCGTACTGCCGGCCTTCGGACTGGCCGACTCCACGGCGGGCCTGATGGGCGCCATGCTGTGTATGGTGGCCCTCAAGGGGCGCGATGTAAACGAGGGAAAAGGACAGTTTATCGACCTTGCGCTATATGAACCACTATTCACTCTGCTCGGACCGCAAGCCATCAATTTCGATCAGCTTGGCAAGATCCAGGAACGCAATGGCAGTTTTCATTCTTTCACAGCACCTCGCAACTGCTATCGAACCAAGGATGGAAAGTATGTAGCTATTGCCGGCGCCTCTCAGGCGACATTCGAACGGATGTGCGAGGCACTGGGACAACCCGAAATACCGAAAGATCCACGTTTCAAAGGAAATCGTGATCGTATCGACAACAATAAAGAGCTTGACCCGCCCCTGGCTGCGGCCGTCGAGCGTTTTACGCTGGATGATTTGCTTGAGCGCTTTATCGAATGCGAAGCTGCTGCTGCCCCCGTCAATAACATTAAACAGATATTTGAGGATGAGCATTTCAAGGCGCGCGAGAACATCGTTGCCGTTGAGGATGAGGAATTGGGAGGAACGGTGCGGTTTCAGAATGTCGTGGGCAAACTTTCCGCCACGCCAGGCAAAGTGTTCCATGCTGGCCCAAGGCTGGGAGCCAGCAATCGAGAAATTCTTGTCGATCGACTTGGATTCACCGAAGACGAGCTTGATCTTTAATTACGCACCAATTCCAGCAATATACAAATTCCAAGGTTATTTATGATTCAGCTTCCTGAAAAAATCAAAGTTGTGGATGTCTCTGCACGCGATGGATTGCAAAGCTTTCATCGATGGGTAGACACCGACACAAAAGTAAAAATGGTCGATCGATTGTCTCGCACCGGATTTCCGGTTGTTGAGGTAACAAATTTTGCTCATCCGCGAGTAATCCCAAATCTGCGCGACGCCGAAGAAGTGATGGAGCGAATCAATCGAAGCTCAGGAATCACTTATCGGGTGCAGGCACCGAACGCTCGTGGCGCTGAGCGCGCCGTCGCAACCAAACCCGGAGAA
>JBEBTQ010000130.1:0-8456 GCA_040393685.1 Advenella kashmirensis
TGCGGCTACCAGACTGGCCAGTGCCGACAGGACGCCACCGGCAATACCGACGATCATCGCAATCTTTCCGGCCGACAGACCGCTGTCAAGCAACAAGGGTTTCAGGTAAACCCACGCAGCGCCAACGAACGGGAAATAAAACAGCATCAGGACGGCCCATTTACCATGTCCGGGAAGGCGGAAATACGCCTGCCAGGTGCGCCAGCCAGTGCGGCCGGGTGCCTGTTGCCCGGGATTGCCGGAGTCGGCCTGAAGACGGTGGAAGGCAAGCAGAATGAAGCCCGATGCAATGGCCACGGCCATCACCTGCAAAGGCAGGGCCCAGCCATGGCGACTATATAAAAAAAGCATAATGCCGCCACCGGCAATCGCGCCCAGCGACGTTGCTGCGGAACGGATTGCGCCGGCGCGCAGCCTCTCGGATTCCGGCAAGTATCGAATCGCCAGCGAATTGACCGGTACATCGGTCCAGGTGCCCATCAGGTTGATGCTCAGCGCCAGCATGAACAGAACCGACCAGGGCGTCGTCTGCAGCGTGACGCCGGAAAATAGCAGCAAAAGGAGGACATACACCAGTGCAAGAAGCATTCCCCAGCGACGGTAGCCAGTTTTCCCCAAAGGATACCGGTCAACGGGTGCAGCCAGAAGAAACTTGAGAATGGCAGGCAGACCGGCAAGTTGCAGCAGACCGATATCCGTTGCGGACCAGCCATGCTGACGCAGCACCAGGGGGAGACCGACGTAAAGATAAACAACTGGTGCAGTCAGGGTCAGATTGATCCAGCCAAGCAACAGTTGCAACCGCAGATAGCCTGATTGTGTCATAGCGGATTTGGCACCTGCGCTGTCGGTCCCGCCATGCATCTGTGTTTCCGTTGCGGACATCGGGCTGGTCATGGTTTGGTTCCTTTATAAAGCCAGACGGGCGTCATGGGAAAAGCGATTTCGCCCAGCGACTGGATTTGGGTAAAGCCGGCATCGGCAAGCAGTTTACGCATCTGGTCCTGCGCCGGAATGAAACGTCCACGCAACATCATGGAAGCATAAAAGGGCAGCACGCGGGATGCGACCCCTGCATCGCGCGGAACTTCTGCATGGGCAATGTAAAGTCTGCCGCTGCTGTTGAGCGCCGCGAGCATTTTCTGCAGTGTTGCCGCCGAATCACGCAGGAAATGCAGCACGCAGGAACACCAGATCAGGTCGTAACCGCTGCCAATCTCATCCACTTCAAGATCCGCAGAATGCACGCTGATTCTGTCTGCCAGGCCGGCATTCGTGATCGCGGTTTTGGCGACAGCGGCAGTGGCGGGCAGATCACAGACGGTTCCCGTCCATTGCGGCAAATGGCGGGCAAAGGCAATGCCAATATGTCCGGGTCCGCCACCCAGATCCAGAAACCGGCCTTTGGCAGGAAGCGATGAAGCCAGTTGCAAACGTTGCAGGATCGACGGGACGCTGACGGCCCGCTGCTCCTGGCTGATCTGTTGTTCTGCCGCCGTGGCCCAGTTGGTCTGCGTGGCTTCCGCGCCCTGCATGATGCGATCGCTGTGCCCGAACAGCAGGAAATCTTCGAACTGGGTGCCTGCATGTCGCAGGAAGCGCAGGCGGTAGTTCAGTGCCATTCTGCAATCATCAGGCGAGGAGGAAACCAGATACCGTCTTGCCAGGTCGGTACATGCGTATTTCCTGGCCTCGGGCTTTGACTGCTCGGGTTCATCCCTGAACAGCAGTGACATGCTCCACAAGAGATCGACCCAGACCGAGACGGGGCCTGTTTTCATATCCAGGACATTGGCAATCTCATCCACAGACTTTTCCGACTGCAGATGATCAAAGAGGTTATGGCTCAGTGCCAGTTCCAGGGCACTGGCCTGCATCGGTGCTGCTGCAATATCCCAAAATGCCTGGAGCGCGTGTGAACTGGAAAAATTCATTCTTATCCTTATTCAAAGACGCCACGTGAGCCGCAAGCCCACTTCTCTTGGCGGGCTGTAGACGGTCACAAAACCATTCTGGTAACCCACGGCATCATATTTTTTGTTGGCAGCATTCTTGACGTATGCAGCCACGTCCCAGTTTTTGCCTGCATAGCCGGCAGTGAGATTGATCAGCCCGTAGCCGTTACGCTTGTAGTCGTTGGCGGCATCCAGGTAGACCTTGCCGGTTCCCACCAGGTCGGCCTGTGCGTACCAGCCTTTTGAGGAGGTGTAGCGGATGCCCGCGTGACCGCTCACGTCGGGCGCGAAAGGATTGCGCTTGCCGGCATAATCGGCACCACCGTCTGCAAAGCGATTAAAGCGGGTGCGGTTCCAGGCCAGGCCCGCATTCACGCGCCAGCCCGGCGCCAGCAGATAATCGACGTCCAGCTCCACCCCTTTTGAATCTGCAGAGGCGGCACTGGTGATATACATCATGCCGGGTGATGGCATCTGCATCACCTGCATGTTTTTCACGTTCATGAAATAGGCCGCCAGCGAATACCGGCCCCGCTGATTGTCAAACGAGCCCTTCAGCCCCGTCTCATACGACAGGGTTCGTTCCGGACTGTAAGGCATGAAATCGACTGCCGGCGACACGACATTGAAGCCGCCGGTGCGGACCCCTTTGGCAACGCTGATATACCACTGATGAGTCGGGCTGTATTGATACTGCAGTGCGAGCCTGGGTGAAAAATGGGTCCATCCCTCGCTCATCTTCTGTCCGGCTGGCGTTCGTATGGAGACGTTGTTTCGCTCAAGACGCCCGCCCAGCGACACTGTCCAGGCCTCGTTCAGCGGCACGTTCCAGTTGGTGAACAAAGCCAGCGAACTGCCTTTTTGTCCGACGTTCAGATTGCTGCTGCCGGTCATCAGCTTTGATATATTCACGACATGATTGTCCTGCTTATCCGCAAAGACGCCCACCAGCCAGTCGGTCTTGCCGGCCTTGCCCTCCAGACGAAATTCCTGGGACAGGGTGCGAAAATGATGATCACGGCCAACATGAAGCACATCGGGTGGCATGAAGTCTGTATCCTGCTGCACCCGGTCACGATAGTCGTTATAGGCGGTAATGGACCGGAATGTGAGGCCCGAGTTTATCTCGTGCGATGCATTCAGGGACAGTGTCTGGCCACGCGAACGGTTCCAGCCTTTGGTTCCGGAAGCCACAGTTTTTCTTTCGGCAGTAGGGCTGCCCCACAGTGCGGACCCGTCATGAAACTCCTGGCGGGAATAGCGCAGCGTGATTTCGGTCGCGGGCGTGGGTGTCCAGCGCAGACCCAGGTTCAGATTGCCTCGTTCTCTGCGGTCGTCTTTCCTGTCCGTGTAGGTATTCCGGATGAAGCCATCCTGTGCTGACCAGCTGCCCGAAATGGAGCCATACAACGTGTCTTCGATAATCGGCTGGCTCAGCATAAAGCTGCCGCTGCGTTTTGAACGACTGCCAAACTCGCCGGAAATGGCGGCTCTTGGCGTGTTGTCCATGGGCTGGGTATGAATCGAAACCACCCCGGCCTCGGCGTTTCGTCCGTAGAGTGTGGAATGGGGGCCGCGCAGCACTTCAATACGGTCAATATCCAGAAAACTGTTTTCAAAGCCTTGTGCGGTCAGCGTGGGGACCCCATCAACAAGCATCAGCACAGAGGTGGAAAAGGTATTGAAATTTGCGGTCAGTCCGCGCATGACCGGCGAGTTCAGGCCGGACTGTCCAAAGGGCTGAAACGACAGACCGGGTACGCGACCCTCGAGCTCTTCCATGCGCTGGATGCCAGCCTGTTCAATATCCAGTCCATCCAGGACGGCAACACTGGCCGGCACCTTCTCCAGGGACTGGCTGACTTTTTCTGCGGTGACGGTGATGGGCGCCAGCCGGGCTGGCTGTTCTTCCTGTGACTGCCCGACGGCTTGAGTGGTTTGAGTGGCTTCAGTGGTTTGCGCGCAAGCCGGTACGTATACCGACCATCCCGTTAGCGCGGCCAGGGCCAGTGTACTGACCCCGCGATAATACATTTCTTTTTTTTCCATGATACGCATAACCAATTAACGTTCCAGTGACTGTTGTCATCAGACTGAAATTGTAGGTTTTAAATAAGAATGAGTCTTATTTAATGCGTATGAATTCTGGAGTATTTCGTATGCTATTGTCGAAGAGAGAGGCGGAGATGGGTCTTGCGGGCGCCGGTGAACGGGGTTCACCGGCTTGTGCCGTTATATTTTGACGTTAATGCGCCGTGATTATTACAGAAGGACCAGGCTCAGCAGCCATACCGTAATCATGCCGACCACACCCTGAATCAGGGTCGCAACAGTCTGTGCGTAATAGGCGGTGGATACGCGCATGCGACTGAACTGGGTCACCACCCAGAAGAAGCTATCGTTTGCGTGTGAAACGGTCATGCCGCCGGCGCCGATGGCCATCACCGTCAAGACGCGTCCCATCTCACTGTCCAGACCCAGCTGGCCCAGCATGGGGGCGACCAGTGCCGACGTGGTCACCAGCGCGACCGTTGTGGACCCTTGAGCGGTTTTCAGAGCGGCCGAAACAATGAACGGCATGAAAAGACCGATGCCCATTGCCGACAGTGTCGTACCAATATAATCGCCCAGCGGTGTGACTTTCAGAATGGCGCCGAAAGCGCCGCCTGCGCCGGTGATCAGGAGAATGGGTGCTGCGCTGGTCAGGCCTTCAGCCACATAATCGTGAAACTGCTGGCGTTTGCCATTCCCCTTGAGCAGAAACATGGCCGAGATCATGCCTGCGAGCAGAGCAACAACGGGGTGTCCCAGGAACAGGAGAATGTTGGCAAACAAGCCTTCGCCCAGCGGTTTGCTGGGAAAGGCGACAACCGAGCCGATGCAGATCAGAATGATGGGCAGGAAGATAGGCGTGAACGCCTGTGTCGCGCTGGGCAGCACGCCGTATTCCTCACGGGTTTTCATCAGGCCCTGATTGGGTGTGGTGGAAACGACGGGCGCTTCCAGTTCAATGTCTTTTTTCAGAAAGATGTTGGCCCAAAGCAGGCCGGCCAGTGCCGTGACGGCCGCAACAACGAGACCCACCAGAATCACCAGTCCCAGATTGTCACCCAGTCCCAGATTGCCGGCGGCCGCTATCGGCCCGGGTGTGGGTGGCACAAACGTATGCGTAGCGTACAGTCCTGTGGCCAGCGCAACACTCATGGCGATGAGCGACACATTCATGCGTTTGGCAATGGCTTCTTTCAGGGAATTCAGAATCACATAACCTGAGTCGCAGAATACCGGGATGGAGACCAGATAGCCGATCACGGACATGGTCAGCGTCGGGAAACGGTTGCCCAGCATTTTGATGATGGTGTCCGCCATGGTAATAGCTGCGCCGGTTTTTTCCAGAATGACGCCGATAATGGTACCCAGGACAATCACAATCCCGATACTGCCCATGATGCCGCCAAAGCCTGTGGTGATGTGCTTGACGATATCCAGCAGTGGAACCTGATACATGAAGCCGCCGATAAAGGCGGCCGCAAGCAGGGCAAGAAATGGATGAAGTTTGAGTTTGGTTGTTGCCACAACGATAAGTGCAATCAGTATGGCAAGAATGACGACCAGATACATGTCAGTAGTCCTAATTCAGTGTCGATGGGAGGCGGAAATAAAATATTGCTGATATTCGGGGCGATTGTATCTTAAATATTCCTGAATGCGATGCCGAGTGGCATCAGACTATTTCGTTTGGCATAACGCGAGCGCGGGTCTTAAGCCATAATCCATAACGCATTAAACGTTGACCATCAGCCATCAGCCATCAGCCCACAACCCTCAACTATCAGACCTTTGTCCGTGCGCTTTTTCTTTTCCAAGAAAAAATAAACAGGCTTTAGAAAAAGTCGCTTGCTCCGGGTCAGTCAAATCTTCAGAATAGGCCTTAACTTTGGAGCAGGAAAATCATGACAGATGGAATAAAGAGTGAGAACGTCGGGCAGCTGCAGCTGATCCTTGGCATGGCAATGTCCGGCACGATAGGGCTGTTCGTTGTGTGGTCAGGACAGAATCCCTTTAATGTTGGATTCTGGCGCTGCCTGATTGGCGGGCTGTGTCTGCTTGCTTTTTGCTTTGCCAAAGGTTATCTGAACCTGCGCCACGTATCATGAATGCAATGGTTTCTTCTTTCTGCCAGTGGGGTGGTGCTGGTGCTGAACTGGGCGGCATTGTTCGCTTCGTATATGCATGCAGGTATTGGCGTGGGCACCGTGATTTACAACACTCAGCCGTTTTTTCTGTTGCTGGCAGGTCCCCTGCTGTTTGGCGAACGCATTACGCCCAGGCAGGTGATGCTGGCCGTGCTGGCTTTTGGTGGAGTAGTGCTGATCGTACTGCCGGCACTCATGGGCATTGAAGTCGATCTGCTTTTTCTGCAGGGTGCCGGTTTTGCGCTGCTGGCGGCACTGCTTTATTCCGGGCTGACTGTCACCACCAAGAAACTCAAGGGAATCAAGCCGCACGTGGTGGCCATGTGCCAGCTGGGTGTCGGTCTGGTCTTTCTTGCGCCGATCATGGCGTTCGACCAGTTACCACAAACGTCATCACAGTGGGCCTGCGTTGTGACCATGGGCGTGTTTCACACTTTTCTGATGTACATCCTGATCTATTCAGCCTATCAGACGCTGCCGGTCAGCAAGATTGCCATCCTGTCTTATGTGTATCCCGTGGTTGCTGTCATTGCCGATTATTTTGCCTTCGGCCATCAGCTGGGCGGCTGGCAATGGCTGGGTATCGTCATGATCCTGGTGGCCGGAGTGGCCAATGCACGTAACACAACAGTGAAGACGCCAGTGGCGGCGCCGGCCGCGACTCGCAAATGCGCGGATGTTCACCGTTGAAATAAATCAGGACTGCGGATTTGCTGCCTCTGATTCCGGGCTGGAATCAATGTGATTATCTTTCAGAAAAGCCGGGTGACTGGGGATGCTGACGCAGCTGGAAGCTGGCGGCTTCCTGCAGCAACCAGGTACGAAATTTTTGTGCCCCTTCGGACAGCCCAGCAAGGGACGGGCCCAGAAGGTAGTAGCCCAGTTCCGATCGCAGCATGGTGGGATCCAGGGGAATCAGTCTGCCGTCTGTCATGAAGGGTTCCAGCAGAACCAGTCTGCCCAGCAGCATGCCCTGATGGGCCAGCGCTGCATCAACGGAGAGCCCTGAATCGGTGTAGGTAATGCGGTATTCGGGCAGTGTAGCCTGGGGCGCTTTTGCATGCAGCCACTCGCGCCAGGTCACATCCTGATCATCTCCGCCCAGCATGCCCCGGTCGGCAATCAGAGGCAGACGTTCAAATTCACCGGATTCGATTAATGGCGCCCAGGCTGGATATTGCCTTGGGGTGCACACTGCCTGATGCACTTCTTTCATCAGCGTATCGCATAGGGGCGTTTCGTAATTCCCTTTGCCATAGCGGATTGCCAGGTCCAGATCATCGAAAGTGAAATCGATCAGCGTCGGCGAACTGTCAATGTCCAGCCTAACGGTCGGATGCTGGCGAAAGAAGCCAGGCAGTCGCGGATTGAGCCAGAAACGCGCAAATGAAGGCAGCACGCTGACCCGGACCAGCAAGGGATCGCGCGGGTGATGAAAAGAACCGGCAAGCAGATCGAAGCCTTGCGAAAGCCTGGGCAAGGCTTCTTTGCCGTAGGGTGTCAGTACCAGTCCGCTGCGCGACTGAATGATGACGCGCTGTCCCAGGTAATGTTCCAGTTGCTTGATCTGCTGACTGATGGCCGACGGCGTGACGTGCAGCTCCCTGGCGGCCAGCGCCATGGATTTGAGTCTCGCCGTGGCCTCGAAGGCCTTGAGACTGTTCAACGGAGGTAGCGGCTGGCGGGTTTTCAAGAGATAACTCGTGAGTGAATGGTGAAAGGGCGGTTACCTGCATACATTGTATGAGCAAGTGTCGTTAATGACGTCTGCAATTGGACAAACCTGCAAACCTGTTGCGTAAAGCTTACGCAAACCATAGAAAAAATGCCCCGGTCCAGTGCTGAACCAGGGCATTTGAAGATGTGGCCGGAAGGTGAAAATTCGATCCGGTTTTTTTATCTATACGATACTGACAGTTTACGCCGCGTTTTTGAAGTCGCGATCGGCACGATCGAAGTTCTCGACGACGGACTGTGCAGGCGCTTTGGTTATCAGCGACACAATCACAATCGTAATCATGCCGGCGATAAAGCCAGGAACGATCTCATAGAGTTCGCTGCCGCTGTACTGTTTCCACAGTACGACCACCAGTGCCCCAACAACCATGCCTGCCAGTGCGCCGGCTGCGTTCATGCGTCGCCAGAACACGGAGAGGATAATAACAGGTCCGAATGCGGCGCCGAAGCCTGCCCATGCATAGGCTACCAGACCAAGAACACGGCTGTCGGGATCGGACGCAATCCAGATGGCAACCAGAGAGATGAGCAGAACCATCACACGACCAATCCACACCAGTTCTTTCTG
>JBEBTQ010000131.1:0-8449 GCA_040393685.1 Advenella kashmirensis
TCAAAGGTTCCATTGCGCAGGCGCCCAAACCAGGGCACCAACGGAAAACTGGACATCTCTGACACCAGGCCGGCGTCTATGGCCTCCTGCGGCGCCTGGCGCAGCCAGGGGCAGATAACGTCGCCAATGCGATGATGGTAAGCGGCAATGGCTCCGCCGATATGCGGCGCCACAACGAGTTCTGCCTCACCGGCGCGCAAGGTAATCAGCGCTGAATCTTTCTTGTCTTGCATCAGTCAATCCTCTGTTTGCGATGACGTCTCAGGCAGCCACGTGACTCCCGGCATGACGCCCGGCCTCATCGGCCTGCGCACGATAGCGCTGCAGCCAGCCCAGTCCCTGACGGGTTCCGTGCGCCGGATGATATTCACAACCTATCCAGCCATCGTAACCCAGTGCCTCAAGCTGGGCAAACAGGTAGGGATAATGGAGCTCACCGCTATCGGGTTCATGCCTGTCGGGCGCACCTGCAATTTGCATATGCCCCACCAGCCCGGCACCGACGGATTCGCGAATATGACGACTGACATCGCCTTCCGCGCGCTGGCAATGATACAGGTCCATCTGTATGCGAATGTTCGCCAGGTTCAGCTTTGCCACCACTTCCCGGGCCTGGGCCTGACTCGACAGGAAATAACCCGGCATGTCTATTGGATTAATGGGTTCGATCATCAGATCCAGACCGGCGCCCTGCAGCAGATCCGCGGCCTTCGCTATCGTATCCAGGTACTGTTCGCCAGCTGCCTGACGGCCCGCCGGGTCTTTCACGATTCCGGCCATGACGTGAATGCGCGGCACACCCAGAATCAGGGCGTAATCAATGGCTTTCTTGACGCCATCCAGACACTCGGTCTGACGGCCCGGCAGGCACGCCAGGCCTTTTTCCCCAGCCTGAACGATGCCCGGGGGCGCGTTGATCAGAACCTGTTGCAGATCATGATCGTGCAGGCGCTGGCGAATCTGGTCTGCGTCTTCGTCATAGGGAAACAGGCATTCCACGCCTTTGAAGCCGTCTTTGGCCGCTTCCCCGTATCGATCCAGAAACGGCACCTCGGTGTAAAGCAGCGAGAGGTTTGCAGCAAACTTCAGCATTACTGTTGCTCCGCCTGATATCCCGTTTGCGCCAGCAGGCTATCGGGCACGTCTACGCCCTGTTCCTCGGCGGTATTGGCCAGATCATGGCGGCGCGCGCCCGGCAGCCGCACGCCATCGTCCTCCAGCATGGCAGCAATCAGATCTTCAAGCCGGTTGGCGTAAATCTGCTGTCCCGCGAGCGCTGCGGGATCAATCACGATAAAGACCTGTCCCAGTCGTGGCTCGTTGCCGCTGTCGTTGTACAACTGATCGGCTTCATAGCCAAAACGCGCGCCTGTGAGCGCCACGCAAAGCAGTTCGACAGTCAGGGCCAGCATGGAGCCTTTGACGCCGCCTGCGGGCTGCATACTGCCTTCGAGTGCCGCTTTGGCATCATTGGTTGGTCTGCCCTCGCTATCGAGCGCCCAGCCATCGGGGATGGGCTTGTTGTCGCGTGCGGCAAGAATGACTTTGCCGCGGGCGACGTGCGACAGGGAGAGATCAATCATGACCGGCTCTGCATCCTCGCGTGGGAAAGCGGCAGCAATGGGATTGGTGCCGAAAAGCGGCCGTTTGCCTCCCCAGGCCGTCATGGCGGCCGGCGAGTTGCTGAACGCCAGTCCGACCAGGCCCGCATGCGCCACCTGCTCCAGGTGATACGCGGCCATGCCAAAATGGTGGCTGTTGGTGACGGCGGCAATGCAAATTCCGGTGTCTTTCGCCTTTTCTATGGCTTTGCTGATAGCCAGTTCGCAGGCCGGGAAGGCCAGACCCGCGCCGGCATCTACCAGCAAGGCCGATGGTTTCTCCTGAAGAATCTGCGGAACGGCGTCGCCATCTGCCCGACCTGATGACAAGTGCAATGAGTAACTGGGAACCCGCGAGACCCCGTGCGTTGCAATGCCATGCGCATCGGCAAATACCAGCGCCTGGGCCGTTGCCCGGGCCATGTCCGGGTTGGCGCCCGCAGCCGCGAGCGTATCCCGTGCCAATGTTGTCAGCGTTGAAAGTGAAATCTTAGCCATGCCGCCTCATCCTGTTGTTGTATTGAAAAACTGATTGATGTGGCGGAATGAGCCCGCCACGTTCCATATATTTATGTATAAAGCCCTGTATGAGCTTAATAATAAATCAGGAGAGGCGACGAGGCAGCAAATCAGGACGCACCCGAACAATTTGCCGGGCGGTCATGCGTTTGGCGAGCACTTGCTCAACCGCGAGCAGATATCGCCTCACGAGCCAGTGCGGTGATGGCCTGCCAGTCGCCTGCCTGTACGCGGTCGGCGGGGGCAATCCAGGAACCGCCCACGCAGGCTACGTTGGGCAGTGCCAGATAGGCAGCGGCATTGCCGGCGTGGATCCCGCCTGTGGGACAAAAGACGATGTCGGGCAGCGGGCTGTGCAGGGATTTGAGCAAGGGGATGCCGCCTACGGCGTCTGCAGGAAACAGTTTGAGCGCGCGGAAACCGTTATCAACTGCATTCATGGCTTCGGTGGGTGAAGCCACACCTGGCAGAAACGGCATGTCGTTGGCTTTGATGGCGGGCAATAACGCCGTGGGCAGACCCGGAGACACCGCAAAACGGGCGCCGGCCTGCATCGCCGCATCCAGCTGGGCGGCATCCCGCACCGTGCCTACACCAATCAGCGCTTCGGGAAAGGCGCTGACGAGTTCGCGCACGGCATCCAGTGCCGCGGGCGTGCGCAGTGTAATTTCAAATGTGTTGATGCCGCCGGCCAGCAATGCCTGCGTCAGCTGCAGGCCCTCTTCGACCGACTGTATGACCATGACCGGAAGAACGGGACCCCGTTTGAGTATTTCAAGTGTGTTATGCATTCCAGGACACCAGTTTACCCGGGTTAAAGATATTGTTCGGATCATAGGCGTGCTTGATGAGGCGCATGAGATCCAGCGCATCCTCGCCATGTTCCTCCTTGAGGAATTCCATTTTGTGGATGCCTACGCCATGCTCGCCAGAGCAAGTGCCGTCCATGCGAATGGCGCGCGACACCAGTCGTCGATTGATGTTCTCTGACATTTCCCATTCTTCGCGGCTATCCGGGTCAATCAGCATCTGCACATGAAAGTTGCCGTCGCCAACATGGCCGACAATGGTGTACGGAAACGGCATGCCTTCGAGTTCCTGCGCGGTTTCGCTCACGCACTCGGCCAGACGTGATATGGGCACGCAGACATCGGTGGCGACTGAACGCGAGCCGGGACGCAGCTGCAGACCTGAATAATGGGAGTTGTGACGCGCGGTCCACAGGCGTTTTCTGTCTTCGGGTTTCTCAGCCCATTCAAAATCCATGCCGCCATTATCACGGGCAATTTCCTGCACAATCTCTGCCTGCTCACGCACACCGGTTTCGCTGCCATGAAATTCAAACAGCAGCAATGGTGTTTCCTTGAGCGTGAGTTTGCTGTAGGCGTTGACGGCTTTCACCGCGCGGGTGTCCATGAACTCTACCCGTGCAATGGGCACACCGGATTGCATGATTTCAATGACCGACTGCACGGCATTTTCCAGCGTAGGAAAATTACAAATGGCAGCGGTGACGGCTTCCGGCTGTGGGTAGACCCGGACCGTGACTTCCACAATGATGCCCAGCGTGCCTTCACTGCCCACAAACAGACGGGTCAGATCGTAGCCTGACGACGATTTGCGCGCGCGGCTGCTGGTGCGAATGACCTTGCCTTTTGCCGTTACCACTTTCATGGAAACGACGTTTTCGCGCATGGTGCCATAACGGACGGCGTTGGTGCCCGAAGCGCGTGTGCTGGTCATGCCGCCAATCGAGGCGTGTGCTCCCGGGTCGATCGGAAAGAACAGGCCGGTATGACGAATTTCATCGTTCAATTGGGTGCGTATGACGCCCGGCTGCACCGTGACGGTAAAGTCTTCAGCATTGATGGACAGGACCTTGTTCATCTCGGTAAAGTCCAGCGTGATGCCGCCTTCGATTGGCAGCACATGTCCTTCCAGCGAGGAACCAATGCCAAAGGGCACCACCGGAACCTTGTACTGATTGCAGATCTTCACCGCATCCACGACTTCTTCGGTATCGCGCGGAAAAATGACAGCCTCGGGCGGGCACACCGGGTACGGGGATTCGTCGGTACCATGGTGCTCACGTACTGCCATGGAGGTAATAAACCGCTCACCAAACCGATCCCGAAATGCCGCGATGGCGGCTTCGGGCAGGGTTCGAATGGCTTTTTGTTCAAGTACTGTCATGTTCTGCTCGCTATGCTTTTATATCGGCCTGTGCCGTGCATCATTGAAGGAATTTCATTAGTGATTATCGCGCGATTCGCCGCGCGTCTGGATAATATCCACATAGGCGGTGGCTGCTTCCAGGCAGGCACCGTCACCGTGCTGCCCCACCATGCCACGGTAGATTTCTTCCCACGGCGTCATGTTCAGCAGATCGGGTTTGACCCAGGCTGCGCGACGTTGTTGCAGCTCTTCGTCTGAAATCAGAACATCCACACGACAGGTATTCAGATCCACCCTCACGGTATCACCTGTGTGCAAAAGCGCCAGGCCGCCACCCACCACCGATTCAGGCGAGACATTCAGAATCGAAGGACTGGCCGACGTCCCGCTCTGCCGGCCATCGCCCATGGTGGGCAGAGTATCAATGCCTTTGTTGAGCAGATACGCCGGTGGCTGCATATTGACCACTTCGGCGCCGCCAGGATAGCCGACAGGGCCGCTATTGCGAATGACCAGAATTGACTGCTCATCGATGCCCAGAGCCGGGTCTTCAATACGATCGTGATAATCCTCGGGCCCCTCAAAAACAAAGGCTTTCAGATCCATGACATTGGGGTGTTCGGGATTGGCAAGAAACCGCTTGCGGAATTTTTCGTCAATCACACTTGTCTTTATAACTGCGCTGTCAAACAGGTTGCCGGTGAGCACGACGTAACCGGCAGCCTCTTTGAGCGGCGAGCTGTAGGCGCGGATGACTTCGCGATCAGGCTCTTCAACCACAGCCAGATTCTCACCAATGGTTTTACCGGTAACGGTCATGGCATCGGCATTGAGCTTGCCGGCGTCCAGCAGTTCTTTCATCACAGCAGGCACGCCGCCGGCGCGATGGAAGGCTTCACCCAGGAAACGTCCGGCAGGCTGACAGTCAACCAGCAGAGGGATATTCGGCCCCAAACGTTGCCAGTCACCCAGGGTATGGTCTACACCCATATGGCGCGCGATCGCCACCATATGGATGGGGCAGTTAGATGAGCCGCCCAGCGCCGCAGCCGCGACAACCGCATTTTCAAAAGCGGCTTTGGTCATGATGTCTGAGGGACGCAGATTCTCCCTGACCATATCAACGATGCGACGGCCGGTTTCGTAGGCCATCCAGCCGCGTTCACGATAGGGACCAGGAATGGCCGCACAGCCAGGCAGTGACATGCCCAGGGCTTCGGCCAGCGAATTCATGGACAGGGCCGTGCCCATGGTATTGCAATGACCAACAGAAGGTGCCGATGATGCCACGTTGTTCATGAATTCTTCGTAACCAATCTCGCCGGCAGACAGGCGCTTGCGCGCATCCCAGACTACCGTGCCGGAACCCGCCAGCTTGCCTTTCCACCAGCCGTCCAGCATGGGACCACCAGACAGCACGATCGCCGGGATGTTGACGGTTGCTGCCGCCATCAGGCAGGCAGGTGTCGTCTTGTCGCAGCCTGTCGTCAGAACCACCCCGTCCAGCGGGTAGCCGTGCAGGACCTCAACCAGACCCAGATAGGCCAGATTGCGATCCAGCGCAGCCGTCGGACGCTTGCCGGTTTCCTGAATCGGATGCACCGGAAATTCCAGCGGAATACCACCCATATCACGAATGCCATCCCGCACGCGTGAAGCCAGCTCAATATGATGGCGATTGCACGGAGATAGATCGGAACCCGTCTGGGCAATGCCGATGATGGGCTTGCCCGATTGCAGCTCCTCCCTGGTAATACCGTAGTTCATATAACGTTCGATATACAGGGCGGTCATGCCTGGATTGGCCGGATTATCAAACCACCGGCGGCTGCGCAGGGACAGTTTTTCTGACGACGACATAACGGGTTCCTTCTATTTCAAATGTGATGTTACTCAGATGCGTGATGTGACTCAGGCGTCTGACGCCTTTTTGGCAGCATCCAGCACACCTTCAACGGTGTCCTTGCCGATTTTTGCTTTCAGGCTTTCAACAATGGGGGCGACTTTTTCGCGGATTTTTTCTTTCTCTTCTGTGGAGAATTCGGCAACTTTCACGTTGTGTTCTTTCAGATATTTAAGCGCGTCTTCGTTACCCTGACGGCTGGCCTTGCGCTGGAATGCCTGGCTGTCCTTGGCGGCTTCAAGAATCACATCTTTCTCGTCCTGTGACAGCTGGTCAAACCATTTTTTGGAAGCCAGGAATACAAAAGGCGTATATACGTGATTGGACAGGGTCAGATAAGGCTGAACTTCATAGAACTTACTGGTCTGAATGGTTGACAGGGGGTTCTCCTGACCATCGACGGTTTTGGTTTCCAGCGCAGTGAAGAGCTCTGTGAAAGGCATAGGAATGGCATTAGCGCCCAGTCCCTTGAACACGCTCAGGGCCACCTGGTTCTGCATCACACGCAGTTTGATGCCACCAATGTCATCCAGTTTGGAAATCTCATGACGTGAGTTGGTGATATTGCGAAAGCCATTTTCCCAGTAATTCAGGCCAATCAGACCCTTGGCAGGCAGTTTGTCCAGCAGCTTTTTACCTTCGGGACCGTCCAGAACCGTGTCGGCGACCTTTTCATTATCAAACAAAAAGGGCAGATCGAATACACCGAACTCCGGAATCAGACTGGCGATGGGTGCGGTGGACACGAATGTGATTTCTCCGGAACCGCTGATCAGCGAATTGATCAGCTGCTCATCAGGACCCAGTGCACCATTGCCGAAGGTTTTGACTTTCATCTTGCCTTCGGACAGTTTGCTGACTACTTCAGCGAAGTGAGCAGATGCCTTGCCGGTAGGACTATCGTCAGCCAGGCCGTAGCCGAAACGGATAATGCGTGGTTTGATATCTTTAGCCCAGACGGCAGCCGAACCCATGCCAAGCAGCGCGATCGTCGTCAGGCTCACAACGGTTTTCTTCAATGTTTTCATTTTCGTCTCCAGAGTGTTGGTATTGGGTGCAAATCAGTAGAACCAGTTCATTGGTACTGTGACGATCTGCGGGAAAATTACAAGCAGCAGAATCAGCAAGGTGTAGGCGGCAACGTAAGGCCATACGCCCTTGATAATATCTTCCATACGAATGCGGGCTACGCCGCAGACCACATTCAGCACGGTTCCAACAGGCGGCGTCAACAGACCGGCGCAGCCAACCATGATGAAGATCACGCCAAAATAAGTCGGATCAATACCCGCTTCCTTGATCACAGGCATCAGTACGGGTGCCAGAATCAGGATCGTTGGCGTCAGATCCATGGCAGTGCCCACCAGCGTGAGCAGTATCACAAGCACGATCATCAGCAGCGTGGGTGAGTCCACCAAGGGGCCAAGCATGGCAATCAATTCCTTGGGCAGATCGGCCAGCGTGATCATGTAGGACGTGACCAGCGCTGCCGCGACCAGGAACATCACCACACTTGTGGTTGTGGCTGCACTCACCAGCAGCTTCATCAGGTCCCGTGGTTTGATCTCGCGGTAGATCACCATGCCCACAAACAAAGCGTATACCGCTGCCACGGCAGCCGCCTCTGTCGGTGTGAAAATACCAAAGCGCAGCCCGCCGATGATAATGACCGGCAGAACCAGTGCCCACGCGGAATCACGCAGAGCCTTGACCCGGACAGACCAGGGTTCCTTGGGAAACGGCTTGATGGTAGTTGAGCGACGCGCCACAAAGGTCCAGACCAGTACCAGTGTCAGCCCCATCAGCAGGCCCGGCACAATCCCGGCCATGAAGAGCTTGGTAACCGAAATATTGGTGGCGACCCCAAAAATGATGAATGAAATAGAAGGAGGAATGATGGGAGCGATGATGCCACCTGCAGCAATCAGTCCGCAGGATTGCTTCATGTCATAACCGCGGTTGCGCAGCATGGGCACCAGCATGGCGGCCAGCGCGGCCGAATCGGCAACGGCTGATCCGGACAGTGCCGCCAGTAACACGCTTGCCATAATCGCGACATAACCGAGCCCGCCATGAATATGACCCACCATGGAACTGGCCATGGCGACCATTCGACGCGACATGCCACCGGCGTTCATGGCTTCGCCTGCCAGCATGAACAGAGGAACGGCCATGAGTGAGAAATTGTCGGCACCGGCAAGCATGTTCTGCGCAAGAATCTGGACATCAAAGAAATCCAGATAGAACATCA
>JBEBTQ010000132.1:0-8419 GCA_040393685.1 Advenella kashmirensis
CCATGATGAACGTCGAAATCAACGACGGCAACGCGCCGAATGCCATATTTTTCCTGGGCATACCGCACGCCAATGGCAACATTATTGAAGAAACAGAACCCATGTGCACGCGCCGGCTCGGCATGGTGGCCTGGCGGACGAATGGCGCAAAAGGCATTGCGTCCCCTGCCCTGAAAAATTTCATCCACAGCCAGCATACCTGCGCCCGCCGCATGCATCGCCGCCTGCCAGGTATGCGGATTCATGCAAGTCTCTTCGGTATCGACATTGAAATAGCCCTCTTTGGGCGCATGGTCGCGCAGAAACTGCACATGTTCTGCGGTATGCACACGCAGCAAGTCAGACTCCTGCGCTTCGCGTGCCGGCAAATGCGTCAGGAAATCAGACAGGCCACTGGCAACCATACGGTCGTTGATGGCATCCAGTCGGCCGGGCGATTCCGGATGCCAGCCGTGCATTTCGTGTCTGTGGCATGAAGAATGCGTTATGAATAGTGTCTCCACAATATTCGTCCTGCTTTCAGATTATTGATTTGTATTGATCGATCGCATTTTATCTGCATACAATCTATCATACTTTGCGCTGTGATAAGTTCACCGTAATCCTGCGCCAGATAGTGTAAAAATCGTTACCTTTGCAGCACCGTGCGACCCGCTGCCGCTACACTGAACTTATAAACTGAACCGATACACTGAACCACAACTCAAATCAACGGGGCTCCTTTTGAAACGTTCATCTTCGCTGCTTATTCCCATTCTGCTTTTGTCTCTTTCTGCCTGTTCTTCTACCGCGCCTTCAGCCCGCCCCGATAGTAGCAACGCTACATCGACAGGTGCCGGCGGACCCGCCGGATGGGCCGCAGAAAATCGGACACTGAGCGCAGATCGCAACGCATTTACCACTCAGGTATCTGAGCGCCATGCCATCCCCCGATCCCACATCGAGCGCCTGATGGCCACGGCCACCGTCGATGATCGTGTGATCCGGCTCATGACCCCCAAGGGCAAATCCGGCAAAGTGACGCGCGCGTGGCAAAGCTACCGGGGCCGCTTCGTTGAACCCATTCGGCTTAGGAAAGGTACCGCGTTCTGGAATGCCAACCGCCAGGTGCTGGATCGCGCTGAAAAAACCTATGGCGTACCCGCTGCGGTTATTGCAGCTATTATTGGTGTAGAAACCGTATACGGCGAACAGACTGGTTCTTTCCGGGTACTGGACACACTATACACGCTGGGCTTTTATCATCCTGAGACCAACAGACCAGAGAAAAGCCAGATGTTCCGCAACCAGCTTGCCGCTCTGCTGGACCTGGACTATCGCGGCAAACTCAGCGCCGATACCACGACCGGGTCTTTCGCCGGCGCCATCGGCCTGCCGCAATTCATGCCAGTCAGTATCGAACATTACGCCATTGACGGGGACCGCGACGGCCATATCGACCTGAGGTACAGCACATCCGATGCGATCCTGTCAGTGGCCAATTATCTGGCTCGTCACGGATGGCGCGCCGATAACCCCGTTTTTGCGCCGGTCAGACTTCCCGCCGGTGCCAACAGCCTTGTTGACGGCGGCCTGGAGCCATCCATGACCTGGGCTCAGCTGCAAAGTCGCGGGGCTACCCTGCAGCCGGGTGCACGAGGTGGTGCGTGGCAAACAGGAAAGGAAATTGGTGTGATAGATCTGAAAGATGAAGTGCGGGGTACCAACGAATATCGCACGGCAACCCGCAATTTCTTTGCTATTACCAAATACAACCGAAGCTATTTCTACGCCGCTTCAGTTGCGGATCTGGCTTACGGCCTGGCCCAGCGGCAGCGTAGCAGTGGCTATCAGGTGACCATGCCCTACTGAGCGGTCTGATAATCGCTGCGCTGCCACAGGGTTTCTGCATTAACCGTGAGAGAACTGGGCCTCTTCGGTAGAGCCGGTCAGGGCCGTGGTTGAAGAACGGCCGCCTTCGATAGTCTGCGTCACGGCGTCGAAATAACCGGTACCGACTTCGCGCTGATGTTTGACTGCGGTAAAGCCCAGTTCGGCTGCAGCAAACTCTTTCTGTTGCAGTTCCACGAATGCACTCATTTGATTGCGTGCGTAACCGTGGGCCAGTTCGAACATGCCGTAGTTCAATGCATGGAAACCGGCAAGCGTGATGAACTGGAATTTGTAGCCCATCGCGCCCAGCTCGCGCTGGAATTTGGCGATTGTGACGTCATCCAGATTTTTCTTCCAGTTGAACGAGGGTGAGCAGTTGTATGCCAGCAGTTTGCCAGGGAATTGTTTATGGATAGCCTCGGCAAATTTCTTCGCATCTTCCAGGTTCGGTGTAGACGTTTCGCACCACAACAGATCAGCGAAAGGCGCGTAAGCCAGACCACGTGAGATTGCCTGATCCAGACCTGCTTTGGTGCGGAAAAAGCCCTCTGCGGTGCGCTCGCCTGTGAGGAATGGCTGATCATTCTCATCCACGTCGCTGGTGATAAGGTCTGCGGCATCGGCATCGGTGCGTGCCAGCAGCACAGTGGGAACACCCATCACGTCAGCTGCCAGACGGGCGGAAACCAGTTTGGCCACAGCTTCACGCGTCGGTACCAGTACCTTGCCACCCATGTGGCCGCATTTTTTGACGGAAGCCAGCTGATCTTCGAAGTGAACACCGGAAGCACCCGCGTCGATCATGGCTTTCATAAGCTCAAACGCGTTGAGCACACCGCCAAAACCGGCTTCAGCATCAGCAATGATTGGTGCGAAATAATCGACATAACCCGCATCGCCCTCTTCCTTGCCTTCCATCCACTGGATCTGATCACAGCGTGTCAGCGCATTGTTGATACGTCGAACCACCAGCGGTACGGACTTGGCAGGATAAAGGGACTGGTCAGGATACATTTCACCGGCGATATTGGCATCGCCTGCGACCTGCCAGCCTGACAGATAAATGGCTTTGAGGCCGGCCTTGATCTGTTGCATGGCCTGGTTACCCGTGAGCGCACCCAGGGTATTGACGAAAGGCTCATTGTTGAGCAGATGCCAGAGTTTTTCCGAGCCGGTACGGGCCAGGGTGTATTCGTTCTGACGTGAGCCGCGCAGACGGATGACTTCTTCGGCGCCGTAGCCCCGTTTGATTCCTTGCCAGCGGGGATTCTCGGCCCATTCTTTCTGAAGATTGCGGATTGCGGTTTCGCGTTTTGACATGATTAGCTCCTTGAATAGAAGAAAGTTTCCATGGAAAAATTCTATCTCAGGAGCGCAGTGCAATAAACACTTATGTCTTATATAAGACTATAAATTTTAAGTTTATAAATCAATAGGATAGATATTTGTTTTTATATTATGAAAGCGAATTTGCGATGGTGAAATGAAAATTTTGCGAGTGCAACATAGAAAATTCATGAGATGAAATCCAACTCTCATAATGTGAAATCTGGCGAAAAAGGTACGGAGGAACAAGAGCCGACAACAATCAAAACCCGTATTGACCAGATCCAGTCACGCCATGACCCGGCATCGATCATATTAAGCAAAGAACTGATTTTTCAAAAAATCGATTGGATAACGATCAGATTGGGCAACATCCTGATTCGTTCCGGACTGTCAATTCAATGTGATGTCGGGTCGGACTGCGCTTTCTGTTCAGACGGCACCAGATTCAGATGGCTCCGAAGCAGGACCAGAACAGATTGGAAAGCGACACGTAGAGATCCGGACGAATATAGAGAGTAAAGACGAAGAGGAGCACCAGCAGTGCCAGGAGGTATACGAGGAGATGCTTGATAGTTGTCATAATGAGCCCCGTCAATCATTTATGGTTTGGCAGATTGCTCTTTCCTGCGGACGGTATTTTTCTGCGAGTGGTCTTTTCCATCAATCACAATGCAGCCGCGATCGATCCACGCCACTTCATAATACATCAAAGCGGCGTCGATCGCATGCGCGGCTACGCGGCTTTGGCCTCACGTTCCGGCGCAACAGCCCCCACCCGCTCCTGTCTGCGCGCGCAATAGGCGACGCCAAAAGCGGCAAGCACCGCGCCGTACAGCGCAAACCCGGAGATAACCCACGGACCGCGGAACGTCTGATGGTCCAGCATAAAGCCAAAGAGGACGGGTCCAAGCGCGGAGCCTACATCCATGCCGGAATATACCAGGCCGTATACCGACCCCAGCGCACCTTTGGGTGTCACGCGGCGCACCAGCATGTCCCGCGACGGACCTGCCATACCCGAAAGAAAGCCTGCCACGCACAAACCGGCCACGGCAAGTCCACTTGGCAGGCCGCCCATGGCCAGAAAAATGAACACAGTACCCGAGGTCGCCAGCGAGGCGGCCACGATCCGTTCTGTCCTGTCCGTGCTGCCGGCAAGAAATCCGCCGATCAGCAGGCCCGCACCTGCAGAAATCATATACAGAGACAGTGCCGAACTTGCCCATTCCTTGCCGATACTATAAAGCGAGCCCAGAATGGGGATAGTGAAATTCTGTACCGATGACATGGCCCCGGATGTGAGCGCGAAAAAGAGGAACGCGCCCCAAAGCGCCGGGTTCTTCAGCAACAGGGCAAGCTTGGTCGCAAACCCGGTCTGTGCCGCACTTGCAGCCTGAGATGCGCCTGGCTGCGCAGTTGCAGTCTGACTGTCCTCACTTTCATTGGACGGCGTTGCCAGCAGCGAGGCTCCCACGAACGTCAACAAAAACATGACGAAGAGTACACAGCCTGCAGCGGCCGCAGCAATACGCCAGGAGCCGGTCTGAAGAATGAAAAAGGTGATGAAAACCGGTGTCAGTGCCCATCCCAGGTTGCCGGACAACCCATGGATGCTGAACGCGTGTCCGAGCCTGCGCTGACTCACGTTCTGGTTGATGATGGAAAAATCGACCGGATGGAAAACGCAGTTCCCCACGCCACCGATAAGTGCAGCAAGAATAAATACCGGATAACTGTGGGCCATTGACATCAGCATCGCCGATACAACAAGGCAGGCCAGTCCAAAGCGCATGACCGGACGTGCGCCCAGGTGATCCACAATAAACCCTGATGAGGCCTGACCTACACCCGACACCACAAAAAATACCGTTGCCAGAAAACCAAGTTCGGCAAAGCTGTAGCCGAACTCGCGATTGAGAGACAGATAGAGCGAAGGCAATACGAGTTGGTAGAAATGAGAACTGCCGTGCAGAATCCCAATGAGCGCAATGACCTTCCAGTCGCGCCGCGTATCGGCTGTGTCGGAATGGCGGACCGGAGAAGTCCGCACTGGCGTATTCATAAAAGACCTCTCACTGACTATCTGCCAGGCTTTTTGCCTGATTTATTGCAGGAACCGTGCTGACTGTCAGCGTTCCTGCCGTTTGATGATCGGCCACGCTTTCTTCATATAGTAGAACATGGACCAGATGGTAAGTATGGCGGCGATGTAAACCAAAACCTGCCCGATGGGCGCAAACGGAATACCATGCCACTCCTGATTGAACAAAAGACACGGAATGGCAGTCATTTGCGCCGCCGTCTTGAATTTGCCCAGCCAGTGTACTGCCACACTGTCACGCGCGCCGATGGTAGCCATCCACTCGCGCAGGGCCGAAATGGTGATTTCGCGACCGATGATGATAAGCGCAATAAAGGAATCCAGGCGATTCAGGTCAAGCAGAATCAGCAGGGCCGCGCAGACCATGAGTTTATCTGCCACGGGATCCAGAAAGGCGCCAAAAGAAGAGGTCTGATTCCAGCGCCTGGCGAGCCACCCGTCCAGCCAGTCGGTCAGCGCAGCAAAGATAAATGCCAGTGCGCCAATGGTATCGCGCACAGGAACCTCAATCCAGCTTACTGGCAGATAATAAAGCGCAATCACCAACGGAATCATGGCGATACGCATCCAGGTCAGGATAATGGGTATGTTCAGTGGCATTGGACTTCAGCAAGCAAAATACGGCGCGGCACAAAGCATAATCCTACCATTAACGCAAGGATTCGTAGATACGTTCCGCCAGTTCACGGGAAATACCTTCCACCGAGCGCAGATCGTCAATGCTGGCCGATGCCACGCCCGAAATTCCGCCAAAGCGCGCCAGCAGTTTCTGTCGTCTTTTGGCACCGACGCCTTCAATTTCTTCCAGGCGGGACACATTGCGCGCCTTTGCGCGACGCGCACGCATGCCCGTTATGGCAAAGCGATGGGCTTCATCCCGCACCTGTGCCACCAGCATCAGTGCCGCAGAACCCAGACCCAGAGCGACGGGCTCGCGCTCATCGGTAAATACCAAGGTCTCGAGCCCGACCTTGCGCCCTTCCCCTTTGGCAACCCCGACAATCACCCGGGTATCCAGACCGAATTCAACAAACACTTGCCGCGCAATTTCCACCTGGCCCTTGCCTCCGTCAATCAATACAACATCAGGCAACGGCGCCTCACCATCGGCCACTTTGGTGAACCGGCGGATTAACACCTGACGCATCGCCGCATAGTCATCGGCTTCGGTGATTCCCGCGATGTTGTAGCGGCGATACAGCGAAGGCTGCATATCATGATGGTGGTAGACCACACAGGAAGCCTGCGTAGCTTCACCCGAGGTATGGCTGATATCAAAGCATTCGATTCTCAGTGCATCCAGCGACTCGTCATCCGTATCCAGCGAAAGCAGCTCGGCCAGCGCTCGGGTTCTTGCCGCACGCGACGCAGATTCGGACAACGTTCGCGCCAGCGAAAATTCGGCATTGCGCAGGGCCTGGTCCAGCCAGGTACGTCTGACGCCCTGTGGACGGGTCTGAAGCCGGGTTTTGATGCGTGCAGGCTGCTGCTCATTGAGCAGCGCCAACAGATTCTCATCAGCCAACGCTTCAGAACAGATCAGAATTGGAGGTAACGGATTTTCCAGATAATGCTGGGCAATAAAAGCGGTGAGCACATCAGCGCGGCTTTCCCCATCTGCCTGCGTCGGAAAGAAAGAACGATCGCCCAGATGGCGTCCGCCGCGAACCATGGCCAGATTGACACAGGCTTTATCGGCGGCCTGTGCCACAGCAATGATATCCACATCGGTTTTGTCCACTTCTTCCATTGACTGCTGATGCAGCACTGTGGCCAGCGCATGCATCTGATCACGCAAGGCAGCTGCCTGTTCAAAACGCAATTCGTCGGACGCCTGCTGCATACGGGCTTGCAGATCATTGACCACATCATCGGCTTCGCCGTCCAGAAACCGGACTGCCTGACGCACATCCCTGGTGTAATCTTCTTCGCTGATGAAATGGACACAGGGCGCCGTACACCGGCCAATCTGATATTGCAGACAGGGTCGGGATCGATTGGCGAAGACGGTGTCTTCACAGGTACGAAGCCGGAAGACTTTCTGCAGAATCTGTATGGTTTCGCGCACAGCCCAGGAATTCGGATAGGGGCCGAAAAAACGCCCCTTGCGACTTGTGGTGCCGCGATAATAGGCAATGCGCGGATAGTCGTGCGCACTGATCATCAGATACGGATATGATTTGTCGTCGCGAAACAGAATGTTGTATCGCGGACGCAGACTCTTGATCAGGTTATTTTCCAGAATCAGCGCTTCCGCTTCCGAGCGGGTCACCGTCACTTCGACCCGCCACACGCGCGCGACCATCAGCGCGATACGCGGACTGTCGGGCGTTTTCTGAAAATAGGAAGAGACCCGTTTTTTAAGATCCCGGGCCTTGCCTACATACAGTACCGTGCCTTCCGCATCCAGATGCCGGTATACGCCCGGCAGATGCGGCAGATCATTCAGAAAGGATTTGAGATCGAAAGTCTCGGGCATACTGATACCGTGAGTCTGATTGCAGGGTGTCCCACTCCATAAACGGCGTTGCTGGTTTCAGGGCGCGGATGCGCGTGACCGAAGCGGGCGAATGCTGCGCTTTCAGGTTGGCCAGCAGCGAATCGGCCAGGTCGGGTCGGTTGCATACCAATACCATATCACATCCGGCCTGCAGCGCCGCCTCGGCCCTTTCAGTAATGTTACCGGCAACCGAGGCGCCTTCCATGGTCAGGTCGTCAGAAAAAACAACGCCGTCATAATGCAGACGCTCGCGCAGAATCTCCTGCACCCAGATACGGGAAAAACCGGCAGGCTTGCTGTCGACTTTCGGGTAAATCACATGAGCCGGCATCACCGCAGACAATACCGGCGCCCCCAGCCAGCCATAGGGCATGGCGTCTTCGGCAAGAATCTGCTCCAGTTCGCGCTCATCTACCGGTATGGCCACATGCGAATCGGCATCCACAAAACCATGTCCGGGAAAGTGCTTGCCGCAAGATCCCATGCCGGCCAGGCTCAGACCTTGTATTAGTGCGCGGGCTAGCATGGCAACCACGCGCGGATCGCGATGAAACGAACGCGTACCAATGACAGTACTGACCCCATAATTGAGATCCAGCACCGGGGTGAAGCTGAAA
>JBEBTQ010000133.1:0-8320 GCA_040393685.1 Advenella kashmirensis
AGATTGAAATTCAGGGTCAGTATAGCAACGCTTGGATATGGATTCAAAGGGTTGCCCTAGTTTTCCCTTGTTCGTGGTTCAATCTTAAGCGATTTTTGATGTCTTTGCAGAGACTAAGTCCTACATTTTTAAGGGAACTTTCCAATAATGTCTCATATGCACCAAATTTGTTGGATTTGAACAACAAAGGCTGTTTCAAATTAGCTGCAGCAAGCCTTCCCGCAAGGTAAGCACATGAAGAAAATGAGAAATTAATGCTTAATACTTAAAGTAAAGTCTCAAATGTGAAGAGGGGGCAGAAATGTTCACATGAGGCCGGCACGGCTGCGCTGTATCGGGGGCAACAATGATAGAATGACGGATTCGCCCTGCGTGCGAGTCGGGAAAGCTCCTGCCGGATTTTCTCATGTTTGTATCAAATCAAAATAAGTTATGAGTACTATGGATTCTTTTGCCAGGGAAACCCTGCCAATATCGCTAGAAGAGGAAATGCGCCGCAGTTACCTCGATTACGCCATGAGCGTGATTGTCGGGCGGGCACTCCCCGATGTCAGGGACGGGCTCAAGCCGGTGCACCGCCGGGTTCTTTTCGCCATGCACGAACTGAACAACGACTGGAACCGTGCCTATAAGAAGTCGGCCCGTATCGTCGGTGATGTCATCGGTAAATATCACCCTCACGGTGATCAGGCCGTCTACGACACCATTGTACGCATGGCTCAGGATTTCTCCCTGCGGTACATGTTGGTAGATGGGCAGGGTAACTTCGGCTCAGTAGATGGCGATAGTGCTGCGGCTATGCGGTATACCGAGATCCGGCTGGCCAAGATTGCGCACGAGCTGCTTGCCGATATAGACCAGGAAACGGTTGATTTCGGCCCCAACTATGACGGTAGTGAGCAGGAGCCGCTGCTGCTGCCATCCCGCATCCCAAATCTGCTGGTTAACGGCAGCTCGGGTATTGCTGTTGGTATGGCAACCAATATTCCGCCGCACAACCTGAGCGAAGTGATCGATGGCTGTCTGTATTGCCTGCGCAATCCTGGCTGCACGCTCGATGAATTGATTGAGCTTATTCCTGCACCCGATTTTCCTACCGGCGGTATTATTTACGGTATTACCGGCGTACGCGAAGGTTATCGCACCGGTCGCGGCCGGGTCGTCATGCGTGCCAAAACGCATTTCGAAGATATGGAAAAGGGCAATCGCCAGGCCATTATCGTTGATGAGCTTCCTTACCAGGTCAATAAGAAGACACTGCAGGAACGCATCGCCGAACTGGTCAACGAGAAAAAAATCGAAGGGATCTCCGATATTCGCGATGAGTCAGATAAAGACGGTATGCGTCTGGTCATCGAGCTCAAACGTGGAGAAGTGCCGGAAGTCATTCTGAACAATCTGTTCAAGCACACCCAGCTGCAGGACACCTTC
Source organism: Advenella kashmirensis (assembly GCA_040393685.1). GTDB lineage: Bacteria > Pseudomonadota > Gammaproteobacteria > Burkholderiales > Burkholderiaceae_B > Advenella > Advenella kashmirensis_C. The sequence goes on from JBEBTQ010000133.1 coordinate 1,432, forward strand.
GGGATGAACCTGGTCGCCCTGGTTGAAGGGCAGCCGCGCCTGCTCAATCTCAAGCAGATGGTCGAATACTTCCTGAGCCATCGCCGGGAAGTCGTCACACGCCGCACGGTTTACCAGCTGCGCAAGGCCCGCGAGCGTGGTCATTTGCTCGAAGGTCTGGCAGTGGCACTGGCCAATATTGACGATTTCATCGCCATTATCAAGAACGCACCTACGCCTCCCGTGGCACGTCAGGAGCTGATGGCGCGCAACTGGGACTCCTCACTGGTACGCGAGCTGTTGCAGCGTGCAGATGAAGGCGGGGTTCTGGGCGGCAGTGCCGCCTACCGTCCGGAAACCCTGGCAGCCATCTTTGGTCTGCAGGAAGACGGAATGTATCGTTTAAGCGACACTCAGGCCCAGGAAATCCTGAATATGCGTCTGCAGCGCCTCACCGGTCTGGAGCAGGACAAAATCGTCAATGAATACCGTGAAATCATGGAAAACATTGCCGATCTGCTGGATATTCTGGCCAAGCCCGAGCGCATTACCGCCATCATTTCCGACGAACTCACTGCGATCAAGGCCGAGTTCTCAACCAACGCCCGTGACGTGCGCCGTTCAGAGGTCGTCATGAATGCGACTGAACTGGACACGGAAGATCTCATCACACCGGCAGACATGGTCGTGACCCTGTCCAATAGCGGCTATATCAAGAGCCAGCCGCTGTCAGAGTATCGTTCGCAGAAACGGGGCGGCAGGGGCAAACAGGCTACGGCCATGAAAGAAGATGACTGGATCGACCAGTTGTTTATTGCCAACACTCATGATTATCTGCTGTGCTTCTCCGATCGAGGTCGCGTCTACTGGCTCAAGGTCTGGGAAGTGCCTCAGGGCACCCGCGGTTCCCGTGGTCGTCCGATAGTGAACATGTTCCCGCTGGTTGATGGTGAAAAAATCACTGTTGTCCTGCCGGTTCGTGAATTTACAGACACCAGCTTTGTGTTCATGGCCACTTCCCGCGGTACGGTCAAGAAAACACCATTGTCCGATTTCTCCAATCCGCGTAAGGCCGGCATTATTGCCGTGGCCCTGGATGAAGGTGACTATCTGATCGGTGCCGATCTCACCGATGGTGAGCATGACGTCATGCTGTTTTCTGACGCAGGAAAGGCCGTCAGATTCGATGAAAACGACGTTCGTCCTATGGGACGCACCGCGCGTGGTGTGCGCGGCATGAGCCTTGAGCCTGATCAAGAAGTCATCTCGCTGCTGGTAGCTGGCGACGAATCGCAGAGCGTGCTGACCGCAACAGAAAATGGTTACGGCAAACGCACTTCCATCTCTGAATACACACGCCATGGTCGCGGCACGAAGGGCATGATCGCCATACAGACCAGCGCGCGCAACGGCAAGGTTGTGGGCGCAGTGCTCGTGAACCCGACAGACGAAATCATGCTGATCACCACCGCCGGCGTACTGGTACGTACCCGGGTTGCAGAAGTCAGGGAAATGGGACGGGCAACACAGGGCGTCACGCTGATCAGTGTGGATGACGGCAGCTCACTCTCTGGCGTAAGACGCGTCGTGGAAAGTGATGCCGACGCCGACGAGTCTGAAGCCAATCCGGCCGATCAGGCGCAGCAGAGCGCCGAATCCGCCGATGGCGAGAATTCTCAATCTTCGGGCAATGATGCGCCTCCTGCTCCGGACGGCGATAGCGAAACCTGATTTTTTAAAGTAATCACCTTTTTTCAGGGTCAACAATGGGTACGCAATACTGGAATTTTTCGGCCGGGCCGGCTGTCCTGCCCAAGCCGGTGCTTGAGCAGGCGGCGGCCGAAATGCTGGACTGGCATGGCAGTGGCATGTCAGTCATGGAAATGAGTCATCGGGGCGCCGAATTTACGCAGATTTGCGATGAGGCAGAAGACGATCTGCGCAAACTGCTGGGCGTTCCGGACGACTATGCAGTCATGTTCATGCAGGGCGGCGCAACGGCAGAAAATGCCATCGTTCCCATGAACCTGATCGGACGTCACCCATCGAAATCGGCAGACTATGTGCTGACCGGGAGCTGGTCGGTCAAATCCCACAAGGAAGCGCAGCGCTACGGCACCATTCGTGTGGCTGCGGCTTCCGATTCAGACAAACAAATCAACGGCACCACCTACTCTCCCTGGTGCTGGGTGCCGCCGCTGAACTCCTGGCGCGTGGATCCTGATTCCTCCTATTTGCATTACTGCAGTAATGAAACCATTGGTGGGGTTGAGATTTCGCAGATGCCCGACATGCAGGCGCTGGGTGCGCCGGACGTGCCGCTGGTTCTAGATGCCTCATCTCATTTTCTGTCCCGACCGCTGGATGTTTCCCGCACAGGGATGGTCTACGCCGGTGCGCAGAAAAATGCCGGCCCTGCCGGTGTAACAATGGTCATTGTGCGTCGCGATCTGCTTGGGCACGCGCTGGATTGCTGTCCCTCAGCCTTCGACTATACAAACGTGGCCAGGGAGCGATCACGCTACAACACACCGCCCAGTTACGGTATCTATATTTGCGGTCTGGTCTTCAAGTGGCTTTTGCAGCTTGGCGGACTGGCCGAAATCGAAAAGCAGAACATTGCCAAGGCCAATGTACTGTACTCGCAGATCGACAGCAGCGATTTCTATTCCAATCCCATAGATCCCGCCTTCCGCTCTCGCATGAACGTGCCGTTTACGCTGGCAAGTGAAGAACTCACAACGCTGTTCCTCAAAGAAGCGAAGCAGAATCATCTGCTTGCACTTAAGGGACATAAATCTGTAGGCGGACTGAGGGCCTCCATTTACAACGCGATGCCCATGGAAGGTGTAATGGCGCTCGTCGCATTCATGAAAGAATTCGAGCGTACTCATGGATAAATCACTGCAGGATGCGCTTAAACCACTGCGCGATAAGATTGACCACATCGACAAAACCATTCTGGAACTGCTGAACGAACGCGCCCAGACGGCGATTGATGTGGGCAAGGTCAAGCACGAATTCCAGGCAGATAGCGCCGTACTCAAACCCGAACGCGAAGCGCAGGTCATTCGTCGGCTTCAGGAACTGAACCGATATGGCACCTTCACCGAGACCGGTGTGCGCGCAGTCTGGGCAGAAATTATTTCTGTCTGTCGTGGGCTGGAAAAAGGCCTGACCGTTGCCTATCTTGGCCCTGAAGGGTCATTTTCCGAGCAGGCGGCCATGGAATTCTATGGCCATTCTGTGCAGTCGTTGCCATGTCCGTCATTCGACGAAGTGTTTCGTGCGGTTGAAGCAGGGCAGGCTGACGTGGGCATGGTACCTGTCGAAAATTCCACGGAAGGTGCGGTCAACCGTACGCTGGACCTGTTTCTGAATTCCACTGTCAAGGTACATGGGGTACGTTCGATTCCGATCCGCCACTGTCTGATGAGCCAGCACGGTACCATGGATGGCGTCAAAACCATCATGGCGCATCCTCAGGCGCTGGCACAATGCCAGAAATGGTTGTCACAGCATTATCCAACAGTGGAAATTACGCCTGCCGCCAGTAACTCCGAAGCAGCCCGTCATGCTGCGCAGGACGAATCTGTTGCGGCCATTGCCGGTGAAACCGCAGCCGTGTTCTGGAATCTGGGCCTGGTCGCTTCAGGCATACAGGACGATGCAAACAACAAGACCCGCTTCCTTGCCATTGGCAATATCGAAACCGCGCCTAGCGGTCGTGACCAGACCAGTCTGATCTTTGCCGTGCCCAATCGTGTCGGCGCGGTATACGAAATGATCAGCCCGTTTGCGCGCAATGGTGTGTCCATGACGCGCTTTGAGTCCCGGCCCGCAAGAACCGGCCAGTGGGAATATTATTTTTATGTAGACGTGCTTGGTCACAGTTCTGACGAAAACGTCGCGCGGGCGCTGGATGAGTTGAAACAGCAATCCGCATTTTTCAAGATTCTGGGTTCCTACCCAATGCAATAGAAGGTGGTCTGAATGTCCGGTGCCGCAAACGTTTTCGGTGTAAGCAACAATGTCAACGCGATGATGCCTTATCAGGCAGGCAAACCTATCGACGATCTGGCACGCGAGTTTGGCCTGGATCCGGCCACTATCGTCAAGCTGGCCTCCAACGAGAATCCGCTGGGAATGCCCGGTTCGGTACGTCAGGCCATTGCACAGTTTCTGGACACCGTATCAGGACAGGCGCTGGGTCGTTATCCGGATCCCAATGCCTTTTCCCTCAAGCAGGCCCTGTCAGCACATTACAAAGTGCCGGCCGAATGGCTGACCGTTGGGAACGGATCAAACGATCTGCTGGAAATCATTTCACTTGCTATTTTGGATGAGCATGCATCCTGCGTTTATGCAGAACATGCCTTCATCGTTTATCGGCTGGCCACGCAGGCCCGTGGTGCCAGACATATCATGGTCCCGGCGGCCAATTACGGACATGACCTGCAGGCCATGTTTGACGCGATCGCTGACGATACGCGTCTGGTTTTTGTGGCCAATCCGAACAATCCGACAGGAACTTTTCATTCGGGTGAACCGATTCGCGGCTTTGTTGAAAAAGTTCATAAAGCCTATGGCAATCGTGTCACAGTTGTGCTCGATGAGGCCTATAACGAATACCTGGATCCGGAACTTCGCTTTGACAGTACTGCCCTGGTGCGGGATTTCTCCAATCTCATTGTGGTGCGCACGTTCTCTAAAGCCTACGGGCTGGCTGGTCTGCGCATGGGCTTCGCGATTGCCCGTCCTGAACTGACCGACTATCTGAACCGCGTCCGGCAGCCCTTCAACGTCAATCTGGTTGCCCAGGTTGCCGCCATCGCTGCGCTCAAGGACAGGAACTTTCTGGAAAAGACCTATCAATTGAACCGCGAAGGCAAAGCCTGGCTTTCCGCGCGTTTTACCGAGTTGGGGCTGGATTTCGTTCCCAGTTATGGCAACTTCATTCTTCTGCACGTTGGTGATGCGGCCGCCGTCAATACAGCGCTTCTGCAACGCGGTGTGATCGTGCGGCCAGTAATTGGTGACGGTCTGCCGGAACACCTGCGCGTGTCCGTCGGATTGCCGGAAGAAAACGAGCGGTTCATTACCGCCCTGAAAGAGGTGCTTGGAAAGTGAAAGTCATCAAGGCCAGCGAAGAGGGGGCGGCCGGCTCAGTGCCTTTTCACGTCCCCGTACTGGCTGTTGTCGGAGTTGGTCTGATTGGTGGCTCGCTCGCGTTGTCCCTCAGAAGTCGCGGCGCAGTGGGTGAAGTCATTGGTCTGAGCCACGACCCCGCCAGTATCCAAAAGGCGCTGGAGCTGGGCATTATCGACAGAATAGGCAATTATCAGGATCTGGCAGCGGCAAATGTGATTGTCATTGCAACCCCTGTTTCAGCAGTGGAATCGGTATGCGCCGCCATTAAGCCCGTGCTCGCACCGGATACCGTTGTGACCGATGTCTGCAGTACCAAGCAGCAGGTGATCTCTGCGGCACGCCGCGGTCTTGGCGACAGAATAGGACAGTTTGTGCCAGGCCATCCCATTGCCGGCGCTGAGACTTCGGGACCGCAAGCGGCACAGCCATTTCTTTACGAACAGAAGCAGGCCATTCTCACACCGCTGTCCGAAAATACATCCGAGTCAATTGCACTGTTGACGAGCCTTTGGGAAGCCTGCGGTTCTACAGTGACTCATATGTCTGCCCAGGAACACGACCGCATTTTTGCGGCGGTCAGTCACATGCCGCATCTGTTGTCGGCACTTTATATGTACAGCCTGCTTGATGACGGTCAGACTGCCAAAAAACTGCAGTTTGCAGGAACGGGTTTTCGTGACTTCACGCGAATTGCCGCCGGGGCGCCGGTCATGTGGCGGGATATCTTCTCCAGTAACCGTGACTGCATGCTTGAAGAAATTACCCGTTTTCAGGCCTGCCTGGAACAGGCGCGCCAGCTGCTCGAAGCCGATAATACCAGCGCATTTGAAGCCTGGCTGACGGCTGCGGCAGAAGCTCGCCGGGTTTGGGAGGATCCGTCATCATGAGTCATCCATCACAGTATCTTCATCCCGTTACCAAAGCAAGCGGCCAAATGTCGTTGCCGGGCTCCAAAAGTATTTCGAACCGGGTCCTTCTGCTTGCGGCTTTGTCTGAAGGCAGTACGCATATTGAAGGCCTGCTGGATTCCGACGACACCCGTGTCATGCTCAATGCCTTGCGTACCCTGGGATTGCAACTGGAGCAGCCCGGCTCCGATGAAGTGATTGTTCACGGCGTTGGGCATTTTCCGAACAAGCAGGCTGATCTGTTTCTTGGCAATGCGGGTACAGCATTTCGCCCGCTCACAGCGGCGCTTGCCCTGGCTGAAGGGACTTATCGGCTGCATGGCGTACCCAGGATGCATGAGCGTCCGGTAGGCGATCTGGTCGCGGCGCTCAGGGCAGTGGGCGCGAATATCAGCTTCGAAGCAAACGAAGGATACCCGCCATTGCAGATTTCACCGGCCCGCCTGCATATTGACGGGCCAATTCCCATTCAGGGCAACGTCTCCAGCCAGTTTCTGACTGCCTTGCTGATGGTTGCACCGCTGCTTGCAGCAGGCGCCAGACAGGACGTCGTTCTGGAGGTTCAGGGCGAGCTGATTTCACGCCCCTATATCTCGATTACCCTGCAGCTGATGGCGCGTTTTGGCGTTACGGTTCGTCAGGACGGCTGGCAGCGCTTCACCATCGCTGCAGATTGTCGTTACCAGACGCCGGGTAAAATCCACGTGGAAGGCGATGCCTCCAGTGCCTCGTATTTTCTGGCACTGGGCCTGATCGGACAGGGGCCCGTACAGATTAACGGTATTGGTCGCGACAGTATCCAGGGCGACATCGAATTTGCGCGTTTCATTGAAAAACTGGGCGGGCAGATT
>JBEBTQ010000134.1:0-8311 GCA_040393685.1 Advenella kashmirensis
AAAACTCGAAACTGTAACAGTTGGAGGTATAGAGAACGCTGGAAGGTATAGCAAGTGAATGCGGCCAGAGGAGCTGAACAAGAAACAGGAATCGTACAGCACACAGCGCGTTGTCAATTTGAATCTAAATCCGGTATCTGGCGTAGACAGGAATCAATATTACTTTTCGAAATGATATTTGTGATGTTGCTTACGGACTGCCATGCCGCGGTGCACAGGTGCTGTATCTGCTTATCCGACATTTATCGCATCGTCAGATACAGACCTGTGAGGGGGCGTTTAGACTGCCACTACTTCTTCTGGAATCCGAGAGATTCCAGTACCTTGCCTTCATCAGCCGTTGTCTTTTTGGCGAATTCGGTATATTGCTCGGTGCTCATATACAGCGGTTCCATATCGTATTTTTCCAGCGCTTCACGAAAGTTGGGCTTTTCCATTGCGAGTTTCAGACTGTCATGCAATTTTTTTACGATGTCCGGATCTGTGCCTTTGGGTAGAGCCAGACCGAAAGGAGACAGTTGAACTCGGTCAATACCAGACTCTTTGAGTGTAGGCGCATCGGGGAATTTTTTGCTGCGTTTTTCGCCCCAGGTGGACAGCAATCGCAATTTGCCGTTTTCTACATAAGGTGCCCACGCTGGCGTGTCTGCGACAGACATGACAAAACCTCCGATGATAGCCTTGAGTGATTCGGCGTTACCCTTGTAGGGCACGTGTACCAGCTTGATGCCTGCATCGCGGGCGATGGCTTCCATGGTGATATGCAAGGTTGTCATAATGCCGGGCGTGCCATAGGTGAGCTTCTCCGGATTCTGTTTGGCATAGTCGATATACTCTTTCATCGATTTGATGGGGGAGTCTGCAGGCACAACCAGACCAAAGGAGTAACCTGCCAGACCAATCACGTAGGTCAGATCAGTTGCCGGATCCCAGTCGATTTTGCTGATGTATGGCAAACGGAATACCGGTGTGGGTGTCTGGGCGAGCGTGTAACCATCAGGCTTTTTGTTATGCAACTGCATCGCAGGCAGAACGCCACCAGCGCCCGGCTTGTTTTCGACAATGACGGGCTTTTTCAGAATGCCAGACAGGTTTTCGGCCAGCACGCGAAAGGGAATATCGGTAGAGCCACCTGCCGTATAACCAATCACAATCGTAATCGGTTTATCCGGAAAGGCTTTGGCTTCTTCAGACATCGCATATGCAGAGGACATGCCTGCGGCAATGAGCGCGCCAGCCAGCAGGGAAGGCAGGAATTTTCCGGGTTTAATCACATTTGTCTCCTGAATTATAGGAATAAAAATAAGTTTGCTTTTATGAGGGTGAATTGCGATGTGATATTGCGTAATGATTCAATATCACGGTTATAGGTAGATCAAAATTAGATGAGTCTTAATTTCAGAGACGGCGCTCCGGGAATATAGTCAGATATTCCTTCAAATAACGCTATCAGGAATTACGCTCAGACGCTTCTTCAGAGAACACTGTCGAGGTTTACGCTCAGACCTTACCTCAGAAATGAATCTGCGGAATACCTGTCGGGAATTGCCTTCAGAGAATAACCTCAGTCATTACCCTAAGTTATTGCGCTCAGATATTACGCTCAGATATTACGCTCAGATATTACCTTCGCGGATCAGGTCCTTGGCGATAATAATCTGCTGAATTTGCGATGTGCCTTCATAGAGGCGGAACAGACGCACATCACGGTAGAAACGTTCGATTGAATATTCAGAAATGTAGCCTGAGCCCCCGTGAATCTGAACGGCACGGTCAGCCACGCGGCAGCACATTTCAGTTGCAAAGTACTTGACGCAGGAGGCCAGTGCCGAAACGTTCTCCTTATTATCACGTCGTCTGGCAGCATCCAGCAACATGCATTCTGCCGCATAGATTTCGGTTTTGCAGTCAGCCAGCATGCCCTGTATCAGTTGGAACTCGGCTATGGGCTGGCCAAATTGCTTGCGATCTTTGGCGAAGGCCAGTGCATCGGCAAGCATGCGTTTGGCGGCGCCGATTGCCACACCTGAAATATGCAGACGGCCCTTATCGAGTACTTTCATGGCTGTTTTGAAACCGACGCCTTCCTGCCCGCCAATCAGCTGGCTGGCTGGAACACGACAATTATCAAAAATGACATCGCTGGTATGAGCGCCTTTCTGTCCCATTTTGCTATCGCGTTTGCCCAGGCTCAGTCCCGGAGTATCCGCTTCCACGATAAATGCGGAAATGCCTGAAGCTCCTTTTTTTTCAGGATTGCTGCGGGCCATCACGGTAAAAATACCGGCATGCGGCGCATTAGTGATGAATCGCTTCGTGCCATTGATCACGTATTCGTCACCGTCACGAACCGCGGTGGTTCGTAATGAACCTGCATCGGAACCGGCCTCAGGTTCTGTGAGTGCGAAAGAGCCGATCAGATCGCCCGCTGCCAGTCTTGGCAGATACTTCTCTTTCTGTTCCGGCGTACCGTCAATCACAATACCCGACGAGCCGATACCATTATTCGTGCCGATGTAAGAACGAAATGCGGGAGACGTTCTGCCAAGTTCCATGGCAATGCGAGCTTCTTCTTCCATCGTCAGGCCCAGGCCACCATATTCTTCGGGAAGCGCCAGCCCGAACAGACCCAGTTCTTTCATCTGCTCGCGAATAGACTGGGGTATTTCATCGGTTTGCGCAACTTCTTCTTCTGCGGGTATCAGCACTTCGTTTACAAAGCGCCGCACGCCGTCTTCAAGAAGGGTCTGGGTTTCCTGATCTCTAATCATGATTGTGATTTAGTCCTTAATTGTCGTTGTCTGCTTTCTTGGTTGCGTCTTTCTTTGTGAGGAAGCGGTTGAATGCCGCTTTCGCTTCGGGCGATACAAGGCACTGGGCAAAGCGCTCCCGTTCTGCATCCAGCGTCTGGGCGACATCCTCAGCAGAGGCGCGTTGCAGCAAGGCTTTTGTGCTGGTCAGCGCCAGTCTGGAATGGCCGGCCAGCTCGCGTGCAAGCGTCTGTGCCGCATTTTCTGCTTCACCCGCAACTACCACGCGGTTGATCAGTCCTGCCTGCTGGGCTTCTTCTGCCGTGAAAGGTGAACCTCGGTAAAGCCACTCATTGGCCTTGCGAATTCCGACATATCGAGCCAGCAGCAGACTGGATGCACCCTCCGGACAAAGCCCGAGAGGTACAAATGGAATGCGAAACTGCGTACCCGTACCTGCGACAACGAAATCACAATGCAAAAGCATGGTGACGCCAATGCCGATGGCACCGCCTTCAACGGCAGCGATAATGGGGATGTCAACCCTGCTGATGCATTTGAGAAACCGCAGACCAGGACTTGCGCCTTCCGGAGTCTTGACGAAATCGCCAAGGTCATTGCCCGCGGTGAAATAGCCACCCGCACCAGTAAGGACGATGGCGTTGAGCTCGGGATTGCCGGTGGCCTGTTCCAGTGCCTGAATCAATGCGGCATAGGTAGAGGCATTCAGCGCATTCTTCTGTGCAGGACGGTTAATGACAATCGTCATGATCCGTTCACTGATATCAACTTTGACGCCGTCATCCTGGGTATTTTCAGTTGTAATGTTCTCAGTCATATGCACTCTCTTTGGCAATGCGCTCGCGTGCTGCCGCGTACTCCTGCTGCATGCGTTCTGCGATTGTGGCAACAGGTTCCACGGCATCGATGGTCCCGACACCCTGGCCGGCACCCCAGACATCTTTCCATGCCTTGACGCGGGTTGTGCCAAAATTGGTCGAAGACTTTTCTTCAGGTTTCAGATTGGCCGGATCCAGGCCGGAAGCGGTGATACTGGAGGCCAGATAGTTACCAGGAATGCCGGTAAAGAAGGGCGTATATACGATATCCTTTGCGGTGGATTCGACAATCATCTGCTTATAGCGAGGATCGGCGTTGGCCTCCTGGCTGGCAATGAAACGCGTACCAATGTAAGCAAAGTCAGCACCCATGGCCTGGGCTGCCAGAATCGTATTGCCATTGGTGATTGAGCCTGAAAGAATGATTGGACCGTCATAGAACTTGCGCACTTCAGAGACCAGCGCAAATGGACTGAGCGTCCCGGCGTGCCCGCCGGCACCAGCTGCGACAAGAATCAGGCCGTCCACACCGGCTTCCAGCGCTTTTTCCGCGTGGCGTATGGTTGTGACGTCATGAAATACCAGACCACCCCAGCGGTGTACTTCGCTTGCAACTTCGTTGGGGGCACGCAGACTGGTAATGATAATGGGAACCTTGTATTTCGCGCAGGTCTGCATGTCATGATCAAGACGGTCATTTGACGTATGAATGATCTGATTGACCGCGAATGGCGCAATTTTCTTTTCCGGATTCTGATTGCGTTCTTCATCCAGTGTACTGGTAATGCGGGCGAGCCAGTCGTCAAGCAACGTGGCCGGGCGGGCATTCAGTGCGGGAAATGATCCAATAAGACCACTTTTGCACTGCTCGATAACCATGTCGGGATTGGACACGATGAACATGGGGGAGCAAATAACAGGAAGCGTCATTTGTGCACGCAATTCTTGTACGACAGGATGGGTCATATAAAGCAACCTCAGTCAGAAGATTTCAATTGTAATGTGCGGAACACCGTCTAACCGCTATTACGTGGTCTGACGTACCCCGGTTATTATCGATGATATTTGAAATATTATTCCGCACTGCGGTACAATAGGGCTCGTGGCGTTCACCGATAATTCATTTATCATAGACTACTCTGCGCGCTCGGGCAATGAAATTTTCTTTTTAAACAGAGTATAAAACGAGTATTATTGTCGTTTTTGGCGCAGAAATGCCCAATCGTTTGCACATCTGCAATCCTTTTTTTAATTCTGCCTATTGGAACTTATAGGCGATCCTGATTATGCAATCCTGATTATGACAACTGACATCAGAAAAACCATCAATAAACCACCATTGGCCAGCGAATACGAAGATGATCGTCATTTTATTACCGCGATAGCGCGCGGACTGGATGTGCTTGCCTGCTTTCGTTCGGGAAATAAAGTGCTGGGAAATCAGGAGATTGCGCAACGCTGCAAGCTGCCAAAGTCTACGGTGTCGCGCATTACTTATACGTTGACAAGACTGGGTTATTTGACGCATGATGAAGAAAGCAGCAAGTACCAATTGGGCATTGCAACCCTGTCACTGGGTGTCGGGCTGCTTGCCCGCCTTGATATCCGCCAGGTTGCCAGACCGTTGATGCAGGTCCTGGCCGATGAAACGCAAGGCATGGTCACGCTTGGAACACGAGACCGCCTGTCTATGCTTTATCTGGAAAATTGCCGCAGTCAGTCTGCATTGACGCTCAGTATGGATGTGGGTGCACGCATTCCAATCGTTTCGACTGCCATGGGGCGTGCCTATCTGGCCGAAATCCCGGCACAGGAGCGAGAGGAAATTTTCGGTCGGGTGCGTGAACTGGACGAGCAGGCCAGTGAAGCGCTGATGACCGGGATTGCTGCGTCTTTGGAAGACTACAATAAGCTGGGCTGCACCTGCTCTTTTGGCGACTGGCAAAAAGACGTGAATGCCATTGCCGTGGGGCTGAATCTGGGACGTCAGTTTCCCATCATGGCAATCAGCTGCGGCGGGCCATCATTTAACTTGTCTGAACGTTTTCTGCTTGATGAAGCCAGGCCGCGTTTGCTGGAATTAGTTGGCAAGCTTAAAGAAACGGTGGGTCAGCCGGCCTGAGATTAAGCCGGTCCAAAAAATTAAGCCGGCCTGAGAAGCCGGCGGCCCAAATAGCAGGCGGTTTGAGCAGAAGACGGCCTGAGGAAAAGCCGGCCTAAGAGTCACTCAGCTCGTTTTTCGATCAGAGAGAAAAGCGCGGTGGCAAATGCCACTTTCCGCTCCCCCACGCGTAGATCGCAATTGGCAAAAATAACCCGCTTGCCCTTGCGCTGAATATCCACAGTGGCCTCAAGCCAGTCGCCTTCGCGCACCGCGGACATGAATTCACAGGTCAGTGACATGGTGACAAAAGAAACGGATTCGTCATACGCGTTCAGAATGGCATCGCCAAAAGCGTTGTCGGCCACTGTCATTATCAGTCCGCCATGTGCCACGCCGATTTTATTCAGATGAGATGCCTGCACTCTAACGGCAATGCCCACATGACGATCATCAATGACTTTCTCATAGAAGGGGCCGGTCAGATCCGAAAAGGAGCTGAAGCGATTGAGGAGTCGATAATGTTCTGGAATATTCTGGTCAGTCATGTTTTGCGCATTCTCTCAGGCGGGTTTACTATCTGTTGCGGAGTTCAGAAGGCTATCACTATACCTTTGCAAATGGAAGTCCGCATCGCCGTACTGTGAATTCAGTACAGTGATTCGTTTGAAGTAATGAGGAACAATCAGTTCGTCAGTAACGCCCATCCCGCCATGCAGTTGAACGGCTTCTTCGCCCACATGACGTGACAACCTGGCCAATAGCACCCTTGCTGCGGCTCCTTTGTTAATGCGCTCCTGCGGATTTTCATCAGACTGACTGATGGATGCGAGCAATGCCATGGAGGTGGCCTGCTCTGCAGCAATGGCCATGTCCGCCATACGGTGCTGCAGGGCCTGGAACGTACCGATGGCCACGCCAAACTGCTTGCGCGTCTTCATGTATTCCAGTGTTGCTTCATTCATTGCCTGCATCAGCCCCGCTGATTCTGCGGCGAGCGCAGCGTTGGTGGCGGCGAGTGCCTGCATGATGGCAGGGTAGGCTTCGTCCGCCGTCCCGATCAGTGCATCGGCCGACACCTCGGCGTTGTCAATGACCAAATCCGCTGCCAGATGACCGTCATGCAGTTTGTAGGGCTTGACAGTAATGCCAGGATGGTCTGCCTTGATCAGAAAGACAGACAGGCCATGCGTGTCATTGGTTTCGCCAGCAGTTCTGGCAGTGATGAGCCAGTGATCGCAGACTGGTGCGTCAACCACGACGGCCTTGTGGCCGTTTAATACCCACTTTTCGCCGTTTTTGCTGGCGCTTGTATGTATGCGTGATTCCTGATAGCGTGATTCGACATCGTAATGCGCGAAGGCAAAGCGCGCCGAACCATCTGCAATGGCAGGAATGAGAACGCTACGTTGTTCTGCGCTTGCATGATGTTGCAGGAATGAGCCGGATAACACGACGGTGCTGATATAGGGTTCAAGAACCAGCCCTTTGGCCAGGGTCCGCATGACGAGATAGGTGTCCAGCGGCGAACCGCCCAGACCGCCGTCTTCTTCCGCAAAGGGCAGAGCAAGGATGCCCAGGTCTGCGAAAGATGACCAGGTTGCTTCATTGAAATGACGCTCGGCGGCCAGATTTTTTCTGCGCTGTTCGAACGTATAGTCTTTGTCGATAAAACGTTCAAGTGTATCTTGCAGGGCAATCTGTTCTTCGGTAAAGGTAAAGTCCATTTGGATGACTCCGTAGGTATTCTGTGTCTTGATCAATTAGGATGGACGGGCATTTAAAGACCCAGGATCATCCGGCAGATAATGCTTTTCTGCACTTCGTTGGAGCCACCGTATATGGTCGTTTTTCGATAGTTGAAGTACTGGGCAGTCATATGTTCCTGGTCTTGAGGAAACGCTGCCGACAGTTCATGAACCTGATCATCCGGCAAAATGTGTGCGGCAGCATATGGTCCGCTGACTTGTGACGCCAATGCGGTAATGGCCTGCTGGATCTCGGATCCCTTCACTTTCAGGATGGAGGCTTCGGGCCCGGGCGTATGATGGCTGCCGTCCTGTGAGATAAGCTTCAGATTGGTAATTTCCAGTGCCATGAGGTCCAGTTCTACCTGCGCAAGCTTGTCCCGGAAGCGGGCGTCCTGCAACAGTGGCTTGCCATCGTTGCCCAATTGTCGGGCAGCTGATTCCTTGACCAGTTGCAGTGCCGCTTTGGAACGACCAACACGTGCGATATTGGTTCGTTCGTGACCAAGCAGAAATTTTGCATAGGTCCAGCCCTTGTTCTCTTCGCCGATCAGATTGGCTGCCGGTACGCGCACATTTTCCAGCCACACTTCATTGACCTCGTGCCCATCGTCGAGCATGATAATTGGCCGGACAGTAATGCCGGGTGTTTTCATGTCGATCAGCAGAAAGGAGATGCCTTCCTGCTTGCGCACTTCGGGATTGGTGCGCACCAGACAGAAGATCCAATCGGCATGCTGGGCAAGAGTGGTCCACGTTTTCTGACCGTTGACGATATAGTCGTCGCCGTCGCGTACTGCGGTTGTTTTGAGGGAAGCCAGATCGGAGCCGGCGCCCGGTTCCGAATAACCCTGACACCACCAGTCTTCACCA
>JBEBTQ010000135.1:0-8303 GCA_040393685.1 Advenella kashmirensis
AGTATCTTCATGGGCGTTCAGCAAGGCAACATCCACGGCTTTGGCACCGCTGGCCTGCGTGAAGACATTGGCCAGTGTCTGCAGATCGGCCAGCGTCACGGTCTCGTCCATGGAGACCGCAAACTGTGAATCTGATAGCCAGCGCACATTAATCTGCGCCGCTTCCAGCGCCTCGCGCAGTGCCTTGCCGTGGTCGGTTTCAACCAGCAGCGTATCGAACCAGCTCTCGTTCAGAACGTTGTAACCGGCCTGCTGCAACAGTGTGCGCAGCAGCGTTGTGGTTACATAGACGCGTTGTGCGATGCGTCGCACGCCCTTGGCGCCGTGATACACCGCGTACATACTGGCCATCACGGCCAGCAGCACCTGGGCCGTGCAAATATTGGAAGTGGCCTTCTCACGTCGAATATGCTGTTCGCGCGTCTGCAGTGCCAGCCTTAATGCGGTATTGCCCTGGGCATCTTTGGATACGCCCACCAGACGGCCGGGCATGCTGCGTTTGAAGGCATCGCGGCAGGCCATGAAGCCAGCGTGCGGGCCGCCAAAACCCAACGGCACACCAAAGCGCTGCGCGGATCCCACGGCAATATCTGCGCCCCACTCGCCTGGCGCCTTCAGAATGGCCAGGGCCAGCAGATCGGTTGCGACAGCCACCACAGCACCAGCCGCATGGGCATCAGCCGCGAGCTGCGCGTAATCACTCACCGTCCCCAGGCTTTGCGGATATTGCAGCAGCACGCCAAAACACTCGGGCAGGCCCTGGGCCTCATCGGCAACGGTCACCTTGATGCCCAGACCTTCAGCGCGGGTTCTGACCACTTCGATGGTTTGCGGATGACAATGTTCAGACACGAAAAACACATCGCTCTTCGATTTGGACGAGCGACGCGCCAGCGTCATGGCTTCGGCGGCAGCAGTCCCTTCATCCAGCAGCGAGGCGTTGGCGATATCCAGCGCCGTCAGATCGGCCACCATCGTCTGGAAGTTGAGCAGCGCTTCAAGCCGGCCCTGTGAAATCTCGGGCTGGTATGGCGTATAGGCCGTATACCAGGCGGGGTTCTCAAGAATATTGCGCAATATCACATTTGGCGTAAGCGTACCGTAGTAGCCCTGGCCAATGTAATTGCGGTAAAGGGTATTTTTCTGTGCAATCGCGCGCAGGCCGGCCAGCATATCGGCTTCGCTGCGAGGTGCATCCAGCGCCAGCGGCGCCGCATTGCGGATTCGGGAGGGAACAATCTCGTTGATCAGTTCATCCAGGCTCTCTGCGCCTATCACAGACAGCATTTCTGCCTGTTCGGCTTCAGATGGCCCGATATGACGCCCGACAAATTCCTGGGACGTCGCTTCATGTGTGTGCAACATAGTCTGGGTAATCCGGTAATAATCAGGGGGTAATCTGTCCGGCCGCCGCAGCCTGCCTGTGCGTGGTCAACACGGCTTGCGGCGGCGGGCCTCAGGCCTGGGCTTCGTAGCCCGCGGCATCCAGCAATTTGTCGGCATCGGCCGCATTGGCTGGCTTGATCTTGAAGATCCAGTTGGTATAGGAATCTTCATTGACCAGATCGGGCTGGCCTTCCAGCACATCGTTAAAGGCAACAATTTCGCCATCAACGGGCGCGTAGATATCGGAAGCCGCCTTGACGGATTCGACTACGCCGGCTGTCTCGCCTGCCTTGAGCTGCGCGCCTACCTGGACATCGCCCACGTAGACCAGGTCACCCAGCTGTTCCTGGGCATTATCAGTGATGCCGACAACGAATACGTCGCCCTCGGCCAGAACCCATTCATGCGATGGGGTGTATTTACGATCGGTAGGTAATTTCATTGGGACTCCTGGAAGAGGAAAATGACCACGTTGCACACGGTCATATAGTATCAAGCTTTACGTGACGGTTTGTTATTTCTTGACTGAGGCGCCGGCCGTGGCAGCGGCTTTTTCAACAGCCTTGCCATTGCGGACAAACGGCAGCGCAGTCACGGTTGCAGGAACCCATTTGCCACGGATATCCACCTCAACCGCATCACCGGCGCTCACGCCCTCGGGCAGGCGCGCAAAGGCCACCGACACGCCCAGGGTTGGCGACATCGTGCCACTGGTGATCTCGCCCTCGCCTTTTGCGGTGCGAACCTTCATATGGGCGCGCATCACCCCGCGCTCGTTCAGTTTGAGTCCGGTAAATACATTCTTGCGGGGCTCAGATGTGATGGCCTGACGTCCGATAAAATCACGCGCCTCGTCCGACAGGCTGACCGTCCACGTCAGACCCGCCTGCGCAGGCTGAATGGATTCGTCCATGTCCTGACCGTAGAGATTCATGCCCGCTTCCAGGCGCAAGGTATCACGTGCACCCAACCCGCAAAGGCTGACACCGGCCTGGGCCAGTTCTTCCCA
This sequence comes from Advenella kashmirensis, assembly GCA_040393685.1. Lineage (GTDB taxonomy): Bacteria > Pseudomonadota > Gammaproteobacteria > Burkholderiales > Burkholderiaceae_B > Advenella > Advenella kashmirensis_C. The sequence goes on from JBEBTQ010000135.1 coordinate 2,396, forward strand.
CAAGGTGCTGGCCTGATCTGCCGGCAGAACGATTTCGAAACCGTCTTCACCCGTATACCCGGTGCGCGCAACCAGCGTATCGTTGTCAAAGGTCGCAGCAAAAAACGGCTTGAGTTCGCTGGTGGCCGCCTGCCACTGGGGCCGCACCTGCCAGACCCTTTCGCGGGCTTGCGGGCCTTGCACGGCAATCATGGCCAGATCCCGGCGCGGCGCCAGGGTAACATCTAGATTGTTTTCGGCAATCACGCCCTGCATCCAGGCGATATCCTTATCGGCACAGCCGGCATTGACCACAACGCGCCAGCGCTCGTCGCTGAAGAAGTAAACGATCAGATCATCAATGACGCCGCCCTCGGGATTGAGCATGCAGCTGTAAAGAGCCTTGCCCGGGATGGTCAGGCGGGCCACATCGTTGGCCAGCAGCAGACGCAGAAACTGACTGGCCTGCGGGCCGGTCACATCCACATTCAGCATATGGGAGACGTCGAACATGCCGGCGCCCTGACGAACCGCGTGGTGTTCAGCCAATTGAGAGCCATAGGCAATAGGCATTTCCCAGCCGCCGAAGTCCACCATTTTGGCGCCCGCGGCCTGATGAGCGGCGAACAGCGGTGTACGCTTGAGCGACGGAGGTGTGTTTGCAGTAGGATTACTTGAGGGAGTTGTCTGAGTAGACATGCTTTCACCTGTTCAGTAGGAATGAAGGTCGCAGCGCTTGGGTTTCACCATGAAACCGGCGCGATCGCCCTCTGTCCTTTTGCCTGAGAGTTGTAGCGCACCATCATTGACCGGAATGTACAAAGCTGTCATTCACAAACTGTATTCACAACGCGCAGATGACTCGCGGTGAAGAAACAGTTCAATTCAACGGGTGCGTTCCCCTTCGGCGCCTTACTGAAAAGGTCTCTCCAGAGTGCCTTACCGGCATGGCCGGTGGATTGTGCGGTACATGGACCTGAGCGATTCCGGGCGAATTGCGCCTTCGGTGGCAGCAAGTACAATTGGCGACCTTGATGGTCTGCGACACTGTTGCTGCTCTCTCCCACAACAATTTGAAAGCAAGCGAAAGGATACAGGCAAACGGGGAAAAAATCCATTGTGATCTCCCCGATTGGGATTTTTCCTGAGAAAGGGCTGAATCATCAGTTCCGGCCTGCAGACCTTGAAGCGTTAGCTGTGAGATAAACGAAGATAGCAACAGTTAGTGGGCGATTTTACCGTCAATACGAACTGTTACATATTATTGTTTCGATTAAATAAATCTTCTGAAAAGAGATAGAATACACTTGACGACAGGAAGTCTGGATAGCCGTGCGCAGCACCCTCAAACACGGTTGTCATCAAGTCGCAGTACACTGGCTACCCGCCAGAAAGCTGCGACAAAAAAACAATATCAATTCAGTCAGACAACAGGTTTTCGTTAACAGATTCAATCGTGGCCGGTACGTTTCCATAGCCGGCCGTGACGCAGTCAGCATCAAGCGCCCTAGTGGCAACTACATAAGGAGTACTATTATGGATAACGGTTTCTACGCAACAGTAATCGCAGATTCCAAAGCACACGCCGGCGTGACGGTGGTCGAAGACAATAAAGTCCGGGGAGGCGATGCCCACTACCTGTATTCAGGCACGATCCAGGCCGATGGTAACGATGAAATCGTCGCCAACCTGAAAATCAAATCCTATACGGCGGTAGATCAGTCTTTCGGCACAGACGAAAACAGTTTTGAACTGTCTCTGATGGGTGGCAAAACAGATTCGGGCTTCCGCCTGACAGGCTACTCACCCAGCGGCCGTGAGATCATCATCGACGCCACTAAAATTGCCAATATCGATCTGGGCTTCTGATCTGAACTCGCTAACCACAACCCGGCGCTAAAACGCTTCTAATCATACTCACACGACATGGCGGCCCCGTTCGCGGGTCGCCTGCCGGGTTCCATCGTTCCCAATCAATCCCTGCCTACAGCGCGCGCCCGCAAGCCACCGCCGAGGCCCAGGCCCACTGGAAGTTGTAGCCTCCCAGCCAGCCCGTCACATCCACCACTTCACCAATAAAATAAAGCCCCGGCACCTGACGTGCCTGCATGGATTTTTGATCCAGCTCACGCGTATCCACGCCACCACGCATCACCTCTGCCTTTTTATATCCCACCGTGCCCGAAGGCGTCAGCGTCCAGGGTTGTGCGCTGTCCGCAAGCTGCGTCAGCTGACGATCGGCCGTATCGGCCAGGCGCTGATCGCCCTGCAAACCACGATAGTGCAGCCAGTTCTCTGCCAGTCGCCGCGGCCAGACTTCGCTCAATGCCGTCACCAGATTCTGTCGACTGCCCGATTTACGCTGCACCAGCGCCTGCGACAGACGTTGACCTGGCAGCAGATCAATACGAATAGGCGTACCTGGCTCCCAATAGCTGGAAATCTGCAGAATACCGGGACCTGACAGGCCGCGATGCGTGAACAGCAGGTCTTCATCGAAAAGCCCCCGGCGCTTGCCCTCCCCCGTTTCCAGACGAACCGGCACTGCCAGCCCCGAGAGCTCGGCAAAGGGCTTCCAGCCTGCAGGATCAAATGTCAGGGGAACCAGTGCGGGGCGTGGCTCAATAATTTTCAGGCCAAACTGCCTTGCAATCTTCAGACCGAAGTCGGTGGCGCCCAGCTGTGGGATCGCCATACCGCCAGTCGCAATCACCAGGCGGTCACACAGCAGCGTTCCGTTATTGGTTTGCACCCGATAGCGCCCTGCCTCCTGGCCGATTTCGCTCACCGTGGTCTGCATGCGCCGTCTGACACGGCCTTTCTCGCATTCCGCCACCAACATGTCGATAATCTGCTCGCTGCTTTCATCGCAGAACAGTTGTCCCTTGTGTTTTTCATGCCAGGCAATGCCATGGCTGCGCACCAGGGTCAGAAAATCGTCGGGGGTATAAGCAGACAGGGCCGAGCGACAGAACGCCGGATTACCCGACACAAACTGCTGCCAGGTCGTGCCTATGTTCGTGAAATTGCATCGCCCGCCGCCGGAAATGCGGATCTTCTCGGCCAGCCGGCTCGCATGGTCCAGCAGAACCACGCGCAGCCCGCGCTGACCGGCCACCGCCGCACACATCAGGCCGGCGGCGCCGGCGCCAATGATAACGACGTCAGCGGAGTCACTCATCCAGTTTCAGGCAGTCTACGTAGAAGAATTCGTTGCCGTCATCGTCAACAACATGTCCCAGACCGTGGATAAAGGTCTCAAAGCCGGGGAATTTGGCATTGAAGGAGCGCGCAAACTGCAGATACTCCACAATGGTCTTGTTGAAGCGTTCACCCGGAATCAGCAGAGGAATACCTGGAGGATACGGTGTGAGCAGCACGCCAGTCACGCGGCCTTCCAGTTCATCCAGCGGCACACGCTCCACCTCACGGTGGGCCATCTTGGCAAAGGCATCTGAAGGCTTGAGCGCGGGTACCATATCGGACAGATATACCTCTGTCGTCAGGCGCGCCACATCGTTCTCGCTATAGGCCTCGTGAATTTTCTGACACAGATCGCGCAGACCCATACGTTCATAACGTTTGAAATCGGCACAGAACTCAGGCAGGATGCGCCACAGCGGCTGATTGCGATCGTAATCATCCTTGAACTGCTGCAATGCAGTCACCAGCGTATTCCATCGACCCTTGGTAATGCCAATCGTAAACAGAATAAAGAACGAATACAGACCGGTTTTTTCCACCACAATACCGTGCTCGGCCAGATACTTGCTAACCAGCGCTGCCGGAATACCGGTTTCGGCAAAATTGCCGTCAATATCCAGTCCGGGCGTAATAATGGTTGCCTTGATCGGATCCAGCATATTGAAATTTTCTGCCAGATCACCAAAACCGTGCCAGTCATCGCCTGACTCCAGAATCCAGTCTTCCTGAAAGCCAATGCCTTCAGACACCAGGCGATTCGGTCCCCAGACCTTGAACCACCAGTCATTGCGACCGTACTCAGAAGCCACCTTGCGCATGGCGCGCCGAAAATCCATGGCTTCGCGAATGCTTTCCTCAACCAGCGCGGTACCACCGGGCGGCTCCATCATGGCAGCCGACACATCACATGACGCGATAATCGCGTACTGCGGTGACGTAGAGGTATGCATCAGGAACGCTTCGTTGAAAATATTACGATCGAGTTTACGCGTCTCGGATTCCTGCACCACGATCTGCGACGCCTGTGAAATACCCGCAAGCAGCTTGTGCGTGGAGTGCGTGGCAAACACAATGGCTTCCTGACTACGCGGCCGTCCGGGACCAATCGCATGCATGTTCGTGTAGAACTCATGGAATGCCGCATGCGGCAGCCACGCTTCATCAAAATGCAGCGTATCAACAATACTGCCCAGCTTTTCCTTGATCATTTCCACGTTATAGATCACGCCGTCATAGGTACTTTGCGTGAGCGTGAGAATGCGTGGCGTCTTATTCTTCAGTTCGCGGGCAAACGGGTTGGCCTCGATCTTCTTCTGAATGCTTTCAGGATCGAATTCTTCCAGTGGAATCGGGCCGATAATACCCAGGTGATTGCGCGTCGGACGCAGAAACACCGGTATTGCACCTGTCATAGTAATCGCATGCAGAATGGATTTATGACAGTTGCGATCGACCACAACCACGTCATCTGCAGCCACGTTGGCATGCCAGACCACTTTGTTGGATGTGGACGTACCATTGGTCACGAAATAACAGTGATCTGCATGAAAAATGCGTGCGGCATTGCGCTCGGATTCGGCCACGGGGCCGGTATGATCCAGCAGCTGACCCAGCTCTTCTACGGCATTGCAGACGTCGGCACGCAGCATGTTCTCGCCAAAGAACTGGTGAAACATCTGCCCCACCGGGCTCTTCAGAAATGCCACACCACCCGAGTGCCCGGGACAGTGCCAGGAATACGAACCGTCCTGCGCATACTTGACCAGCTCGCGGAAAAACGGCGGTGACAGGCCATCCAGATAGCTTCGGGCTTCGCGAATGATATGACGTGCCACAAACTCCGGCGTGTCTTCAAACATATGAATGAAGCCATGCAGTTCACGCAATATGTCATTTGGAATATGCTCGGACGTGCGCGTTTCCCCATAAAGATAAATGGGAATATCCTCATTGCGAAAACGCAGTTCGCCAATAAAGGTCCGCAGATTACGGATGGCATGTGCCACGTCTTCACGCGAGTCCACATCGAACTCTTCGTCATCAATGGACAGGATAAAGGCACTGGCACGACTCTGCTGCTGGGCGAACGAACTCAAATCGCCGTAACTGGTCACGCCAAGTACTTCGACGCCTTCTGCCTTGATGGCGTCAGCTAGTGCGCGGATGCCAAAACCCGAGGCACTCTCGGATCGGAAGTCTTCGTCAATAATGACGATAGGGAAACGAAATTTCATCCGCTACTCCTGGGTGGCTGATCAACAGCCTGATTATGTTCTTGGAAGTGTGACGCCTTGTTGACCCTGATATTTTCCACCACGATCGCGATATGACGTTTCGCATACCTCATCGCCCTGCAGGAACAGGAACTGCGCACAACCCTCACCCGCATAGATTTTGGCAGGCAGTGGTGTGGTGTTGGAGAACTCAAGCGTCACATGGCCTTCCCACTCGGGTTCCAGCGGCGTCACGTTAACGATAATGCCGCAGCGGGCATAGGTACTCTTGCCCAGGCAGATCGTCAGGATTTCGCGCGGAATGCGGAAATACTCTACTGTGCGGGCCAGCGCAAAGGAATTGGGCGGAATGATGCAGACATCACCCTTGAAATCCACAAACGATTTTTCATCAAACTGCTTGGGATCCACAATGGTGGAATTGATGTTCGTGAAAATCTTGAATTCGTCGGCGCAACGCACGTCGTAGCCGTAGCTGCTGGTGCCGTAGC
>JBEBTQ010000136.1:0-8299 GCA_040393685.1 Advenella kashmirensis
TTTTTCGGTCACCTTTTTTCGATCACCTTTCTTCATTTTCATGCTCAGGAGTTTTGATTCCATGCCAGTCATTGAGTCCGTTTCCGTATGTATCGCGCGTGTTCCTTTGGATCAGCCGGTGACTTTTTCTACACGTCGCGTCTCTGCCCGCGAATATTGCCTTGTTCGAGTTAGATCCACCGACGGCGTTGAAGGTTTGGGCTATTGCTATGCAGTCAACAGCGCAGGCCGACTATTATCAGTTGCCGTCACCGACCTGCTCGCCGCAAAGCTGGTGGGTCAGGACTCTCATCGGGTCGAGGGCTTGTGGACTGATATGTATCAGGAAGCCTTGCTCGTGGGGCGCGTCGGCGCTGTTATGCGTGCGCTTTCCGCACTGGATACCGCATTGTGGGATCTGAACGCCCGATCGGCCAAACTGCCGCTATACCGGTTTCTTGGCGCAAAATCGCTGGATCGCGTGCCCGCTTACGCCAGCGGCGGGTATTATCTCCCAGGCAAAACCGTTGACGACCTGGCAAAAGAGATGTCCGATCACGTTGCCGAAGGATTCAAGGCCGTGAAAATGAAGGTGGGTCTTGAAAGTCCTGCGAATGAGAAAAAGCGCCTGGCTGCCGTGCGCGAAGCCATCGGCGACGATGTCCGATTGATGTTGGACGCCAATAACGCATGGCGCGATCTGCCGACGGCTCTGGAATACATACGCGTCTTTGAGCCATACAATCCGTTCTGGATTGAAGAGCCCTTTTCACCCGATGATATTGATAATCACATTCGTCTTTCCCGCGCAACACCCATTACCGTAGCCACGGGCGAAGTCGAAGCCGGACGCTGGAGATTCAAGGATCTGATTGCGCAAGGCGCCACAACCCTTCTTCAGACTGACGCCACGGTTTGCGGAGGCATCACAGAATGGCGACGAATTGCTGCCACTGCGGCCAGTCATGGCCTGACGGTAGAGCCACATGCCTGGCATGACGTCCACACCCATCTGGTGGCCAGTACACCAAATACCACGTATGTTGAGTGGATGCCTGATGATCATATCGTCAACTTCCGCAAGGTGATTGATCGTCAGCTTGTCGCAGACAACGGAGATCTGCTACTCCCGCAGGATCCAGGGCTGGGCTTCCAGTTTGATGACGCCGCAATAGAGAAATATGGTGTGGTCTATCCGGGCGAGAAAGATCGCTGGATCACAATTCGCTGAAGAGAAAGATCACATTCAGAATAAATATCAACATAGGGCCGAATGGGACATCAGCTCACGTTTAATGTTTCATTTGTTCAAATGCCTGCCTGGGCGGTGATGTTGTCCGAATATGTTATGTTTTCATATCATATTGAATAAATCGCGGTGGCATCCCAACGCGCATCTGTGCCGAGGAATGCATCGCGGGGCAACATATCACAGAGGACATAATGGGACTTCTCGTTGACGGCAAATGGCACGATAAATGGTATGACACCGCAAGCAGTGGCGGACGCTTTGTGCGCAGCGAAACTCAATTTCGCAACTGGATCACGCCGGACGGCAGTGCCGGACCCACAGGCACAGACGGATTCAAGGCAGAACCTGGACGCTACCATCTGTATGTTTCGCTTGCCTGCCCATGGGCGAATCGCGCCCTGATTCTCAGGGCATTGAAAGGTCTTGAGTCAATGATCAGTCTGTCCGTGGTCAATCCGTACATGGGCGAGCACGGGTGGACTTTCGAACCTGCACCGGGTGTTATCGGGGATCCTGTCGGCAACGCCGATTATCTGTATCAGGTGTACTTGCAGGCACAGCCAGATTACAGCGGACGGGTCACTGTACCAGTACTTTGGGATCTGCAAGGCAACACCATTGTGAATAATGAATCGGCAGAGATTATCCGCATTCTCAACTCTGCTTTTGACGGGATAGGTGCGAAACCCGGTAACTATTCACCCACTGAGCTCATACCCGACATAGACAGGATCAATGCCCTCGTCTACGAGAACGTCAATAACGGCGTTTATAAAGCCGGTTTTGCAACGCAGCAGGATGTCTATGAAAAAGAAGTGAGCAAGCTGTTCGCCACAATGGATGAGCTGGAGAAACGTTTGGGGCAAAACCGGTTTCTGCTGGGCGATACCGTGACTGAGGCAGACTGGCGGCTATTCACAACCCTGATACGCTTTGATTCGGTCTACTATGGTCATTTCAAGTGCAATTTACGACGTCTGATTGATTATAAGAACCTGTGGAACTACACGCGTGAACTCTATCAGTGGCCGGGAATCGCAGATACCATTAACTTTGACCATATCAAACAGCATTATTATCGCAGTCATGCCACGATCAATCCGAATGGCATTGTTCCGCTAGGCCCTATACTGGATCTGGGTGCACCACCTGACCGTCGCGTTTCAGGCGAGTCAGTTCAGACTTGACCGTCTGAAGTCCGTAATGAGCTGAGTGCTCCGCTCTTTACGTGCTGAGTGCTCCGCCCTTTGTGCGCTGAGCACTTCGCCCTCACGAACGGACCTGTTACCACCTCACCCCACGTTCATGGTGCTTTCCTGCCTGACGTGGCCGGCGCAATATTGTGTATGCAATAATGCCCACCGATAGCACTAAAGCTGACATGACGAAGGCGGACGTGAAAATATCGCCGTTTTCAAAGCTGAACAGGTCATGCGCCTTACCCGAAGCCCACTGCATGAACGAAGCACCCATGAACAGCGAGGTATTAAAGAGCGCAATTGCCCGACCTTGCATATCCTGTGGGTAGACTTCTTTTGCATCGGCCAGTTGCCAGACAGTGTTGCTGGCAGCAACAGCAATCACCACGATCGCGGCAATGCTTCCCCACAAATGCTGGCTCCACGCCAGAAAAAGGAAACCCGCAACCAGGATCCACGGCTCTATACAGAGATAGTAGTATCGGCGACCTGGCCCGGGATCCAGCCGTCCGAAAAGCAGCGGACTGAATATGGAAATGACTGAAAGCAAGAGTGCCAGATTTCCGGCAAAAACCAGACTCACCTGATGACGCTCCACCAGCAATGGCCCAAGCCATAGACCGCGCAGCGTCAGAAAAGCGGCATAGATGACAAAGACCAGCGACAGAATGCCTGGCGTTTCGCGTATCTGCAGCAAGGCTTTATAGCCGGAAAATGAACGCAGCGCCTGCACGGATCTCTGACGGATGCTGCTTGATGAGGCGTCCAGTGCCTGGTCAACATTGCGAACCCCGAAGAAAATCAGAATCCAGGTCATCAGACTGAGCATGGCCAGCAGAAAAAAACAGCTGCGCCACCCGAAGTGGTCAACAAGCCAGGCGGTGGGTGTCGAGGTGAAGATCAGACCCAGACTCCCGGAGCCTAGCGCAAAGGCGTACATCATAGAAAACTGCTTGCCCGTAAAATGACGCGCCATCAGCACAATACAGCCGAGGAAAGCAGGTGCGCAACCAAAGCCAATCAGTATCTGACCCCATTGCAGCATACCGGGTGATACGGCCGTTGCAGAAAGCAAGGCTCCCAGTACTGAAAACGGCGAAACGGCGAGAATGGTTTTACGGATACCAAAGTTATCGATCAGAATGCCGATCAGCAGCTGCAGACCGCCAAATGCAATATGAAACGAGCCAATGACACCTGCCAGTCTGTCGCTGTTCAGGGCGAATTCGGTTTTTAATGGAACGGATAGAATGCCACCAACGGTGCGGTAGGCCTGACTAAGCACAAACCCCGCCAGCAGAAAATACAGCATGAGTTTGATTTTTGAAATAGGTATAGACTGCGAATTCAACTTGCGCCCCGATCAGGATTGTCATATCAGGATTTTGATTGTAGCGTAATGTAATATCAAAGCGCGTGTTCCCTACTACAACTGATTCATTGCATCGGACAATGCCTCTGCCAGATCCATCAATATCGGACTTAATTTGCGCTCAACTTCGCGAGGCGCCATTTGCGAATTCACGCTGACGTTAAGAACATGCACGGGGAAATGCCTGAAAGTAAGAGGTGTTGCCAGTGCGACAACGTTAGGCTGCCACGAGGCAACGCAGTAGCCCGATTTGCGCACCTGAGCAATCGCCTGTGCAATTTCCTGTTCCAGGGACGGCCAGTCTGCATGGCGATGGTTTTTCAGTTGCCGCAACATCTCACTCAGTTCGTCGCCTGTCAGAGTTGACAGGTGCGCGCGACCCAAAGAGGTCAGTTCCACGGGAACCCGCTGACCCGCCACTACATTGCGCAAAGACACTTTCCTGTTGAATCGCACCGATTCCAGATAGACCATTTCGTCGCGATCGATTCTGGCAATGCCCACATTGATCCTGTGCGCTTCGGCAACCCGTTGCATCAGCGGTGCTGCACATTTGAGCAATGGCGAACCGGAACGCATCGCGTGTGCAAAGCTCAATAAGGGCGCAGCCAGTCTGTATGCCCGCTCGCGCGACTCGTATTCCAGCATTCCTGTGCGCACCAGCGTCTGGGTCAGGCGACTCACTGTAGCTGGCGCAATGCCGGTACGCTCAGAGAGTTCACTGTTTCCCATCAGGTCCACGCCCGGTCGAAAGGCACGCAGAATCTCGACACCTCGTTCAAGAGAACGGTTCTGCGCGGGCCGCTTTAGTCGCCCCTGAGTTGAAGATGCTGCCAAATGAGTCTCCATTATCAATTCCACAGAATGAAATTGCAATATGTTCTGGCGCAAGTTTAACGCATAAACTCTTTTCAGTTGTTCAGGCTTGCTGCTCATTCCTTTGCCGTGTCAGCAGGCTGAAAATGACATTTTTGATAAATGACAAACACGATATCAATGGCGATTAAAGCGCAGACCGGAATTCGTATCCGCCCGCGAACCCATCTATCGCAGGAGACCAGGAAAATGAAACAGAAAATATTTGGCCGCTATAAAAGGGCCGCAATCACCTTGTTCAGCCTGACCGCGACAATTGCCCTCATGGCAACAGTACCAGCAAAGGCTGCTTTTCCCGATCGACCGGTCAAACTGATTGTTCCCTTCGCTCCTGGCGGCGGCACAGATTTGATTTCACGTCTGCTTGCCGACGGGATGTCAACGGAACTGAAACAGCCGGTCATTGTGGAGAATAAACCGGGCGCAGGCACCACGATCGGCTCGGCTGACGTAGCAAGGTCCAAACCCGACGGATATACCTTGCTGATGGCCACCTTCGCCCATGTTGTGAATCCCTATCTGCATCCCAAACTACCTTACGATACAGATAAGGCGTTTGCCGCAGTCAGCATGATCGGCCACTCGCCCAGCGTACTGGTTGTCAAGCCCGATAGCCCAATCAAGTCTGTGAGCGATCTGCTGCAGGCCGCAAAGCAAAAGCCCGGGACCCTGACCTACGCGTCGCAAGGTGTGGGTACCTCCGCACACCTGGCAGGCGAACTGCTTGAATCGCTTGCCAAAATCGATCTATCACACGTGCCATACAAGGGCGCCGGACCAGCACTGAATGACCTGCTTGGCGGTCATGTGGACATGATGTTTGGCACAGCCGCCGCCGTGGGCTCTTCACTGGCAGCAGGGACGCTGCGGGCACTTGGCGTCACCACCAAGGAACGCTCACCTGCCTTGCCCGATGTTCCCACCATCGCGGAAAGTGGTGTGCCCAATTATGTCCTGGACAGCTGGTACGGTTTATATGCGCCGGCGGGAACACCACAGGATGTCATTGAAAAACTCAACCAAGCGGCGCATCACGCTGCCAGTACGGACTTGTTCAAACAAAAGGTACAGAGCGAAGGCCTGGTGATTTCCACGGGTACACCCAAAGATCTGGACGACTATATCAAAGGTGAACAGGCTCGCTGGAAAAAAGTGATTTCTGCCAGCAAGATCACACTTGACTGACTCAATGAAAAAGGACGAAGAAACAATGACAACGACACTGGTTAAGGTCGAAGTAACCGACGGCATTGCAACCGTAATTCTGAATCGACCGGAAAAACGCAATGCAATGAGTGATGATATGCGCAGCGAGTTTATCGCTGTACTGGAACAGATTGCAGCAGATGCCAGCATTCGCGCGCTGGTCCTGACCGGCAGCGGAAAGGGATTCTGCGCGGGTGGAGATATTTCAGGCATGCAGAAAAGGATGCAGGCGCCCACCGGCGAAATCGCTATTAATGGCTGGCGCCGCCAGCAACGTGTTCATCACGCCATTTCCCTTTTGTACACCATGCCCAAACCGACGATTGCGGCAGTCAATGGCGCTGCGTCCGGCCTGGGCGCCGATACCGCCATGAGCTGCGATTTCGTTATTGCATCTGACATGGCAACTTTTACCTGGTCGTATATCAATCGGGGACTGATTCCTGATGGTGGTGGCATGTACTTTCTGCCGCGACGAACCGGCCTGCCCAGAGCGAAAGAACTGATTTTCAGTGGCAGAACCGTTAAGGCTGAAGAGGCACTGTCATTGGGCATTGCTGATCGACTTTCTTCAGCGGAGACACTGTTAAGTGATGCGTGCCAATGGGCCGCCGAGCTGAGCTCGGGATCGGGTACAGCGCTTGCGCTGGGTAAAACCATTCTGAACCAGACCTTCGAAATCACAGCCGAACAGGCCTTTGCGACGGGCAGTCAGGCCCAGGGTATCTGCTACACCAGTACAGAACATCGGGAATCGGTAAAAGCGTTTCTGGAAAAAATGGAAAGCAGAAAAACGGAAGAGAAAAAATCGGATAACGCAACGGAGCAGCCGAAGTCATCATGAATGCAATATCACGTCTCATCCATCCACGCAGCGTGGCAATTATCGGTGCCTCTGCAGATCGGAACAAAACGTCCGGCCGACCGCTGGCCTACCTGCTGAAACATGGCTTTACCGGATCCCTGTATCCCGTCAACCCGCGCGTAACGCAGATTGGCGAGCTGCCCTGCTATCCCGACATTGCCTCGCTACCTGCAGTGCCGGACGTTGCAATCGTCCTTCTTAGTGCAGAACGTACAGTTCAGGCTGTGGCCGAACTGGCAAAAATCGGCACAGCTGCGGCCATTGTTCTGGCCAGCGGTTATTCCGAAGCTGGTGAGGAAGGTCATCGTCTGCAACAGCAATTGCTGGATGCTGCCGGGTCCATGCGGGTTCTTGGACCCAATACGATTGGTCTGGTGAATCTGACAGAGAATATTCCACTGTCTGCCAGCGGGGCTCTGGAAATGGATACGTTTCCCGCCGGAACTGTGGGTGTCGTGTCGCAAAGTGGAGGCATTCTAGGCTCGCTGCTCTCCCGGGCGGCGGCGCGGGGTATTGGCTTGTCCAAACTGATTTCCACCAGTAATGAAGTGGATCTAGAACTGACCGATTTTATTGAATATCTGATCGATGATAGTTCGACCCGTGTCATTGCACTATATATTGAAACCATCAGGAATCCTCAGCGGTTTCGGGCAGCCGCCCGCCGCGCGCGTGAGGCGGGCAAACCGATAGTGGCATTCAAAATCGGCAGATCACAAGCCGGTGCGCAGGCCGCCGTCTCCCATACGGGAGCTCTGGCAGGTCAGGACGCGATGTATGATGCCCTTTTTGAGCAGACCGGCGTCATCCGGGCACAGCAATTCAGCGACCTGCTTGATATTCCGGTCGCCCTTTCGACAGAAAGAACGCTGAACAGCCGGCGTGTAGCCATTCTGACATCTACAGGCGGCGCCGGTACGTTGGTGGCAGACAGCCTGGGTGTGGCCGGCTTTGAGACTCCGGCACCAGGCGCACAGACAGCAGCGGCTCTGCGCTCCCTGCAATCTGGCATGCCAGCCGCACTGGATCGCAACCCGGTCGATGTCACGCTGGCGGGTCTGCAACCCGATGTGTTGCGCGGTGCCATTACCGCACTGGCTGAAAGCAGTGACTACGATGCGCTCATTATGATCGTAGGCTCATCAAGTCTGGCGCATCCGGAACTCATGGCAAATGCCATTTCAGATTGTCTGCCCAAAACTGAAAAACCCATCCTTGCCTTTGTAAGCCCCCACGCACCGCAAGTGGTACAACTTCTGAACGAAAGAGGAATTCCTGCGTTTACAGAGCCAGACTGTTGCGCGGTTGCACTGGAAGCCATGTGGCATCACAGCGCCTCCACGAGGAACGCAACGACAAATGAAGCTGGCTTGAGCCGTAAGCATTCAGCCGCGCAAATCGCGGCCTCTCCGCAAGGGACGGCAACCGACACCGACATCGTGTCAACATCCTCTTCCCCACAGCTTCAAACAAATGCAGAACTGTCTCGCAACAGTCTGAATGAAGCGCAGGCCAAACAGCTGTTTGCCCGCTATGGCATTCCGGGCGTG
>JBEBTQ010000137.1:0-8238 GCA_040393685.1 Advenella kashmirensis
TTACGAAATGGTTCACATCAGCCACGCCATAAAAACTCCAGCGAAAACCGCTGATCAGATACACCACGGGATTGAACAGTGCGATTTTTGACCAGACGCCAGGCAGCATATGAATGGAATAGAATGCCCCGCCCAGGAACGTCAGCGGCGTAATCACCATCAGTGGAATGATCTGCAGTTTCTCGAACCCGTCCGCCCACAGACCGATAATAAAGCCGAACATACTGAAAGTGATCGCCGTCAGAACCAGAAACAGCACCATCCAGAACGGATGCTGGATCTGATACTCCACGAAGAAACGGGCCGTAATCAGGATCAGCAGGGACAGAATCAGCGTTTTGGTGGCCGCAGCCCCCACATAACCCAGAATCACCTCAAAATAGGACACCGGCGCAGACATGATTTCATAAATCGTGCCCGACCATTTCGGCATATAAATCCCAAACGACGCATTCGACACACTCTGGCCCAGCAAAGCCATCATCAGCAAGCCGGGCACAATAAATGCCCCGTAAGACACCCCGTCGATCTCACCCATGCGCGAACCAATCGCCGCGCCAAACACAATGAAATACAGCGCCGTTGACAGTACCGGTGACGCAATACTCTGCATCAGAGTGCGAAACGCCCGCGCCATTTCAAACTTGTAGATTGCCCTTACACCATAGACATTCATGAATCTTTCCTTACCAGGCTAACGAAAATATCCTCCAGGGAACTTTCGCGCGATTGCAGATCTTTCAGTTCGATGCCGACGTCACCCAGGCGACGCAGCATCTCCGACAGGCTTTCACCCGTGTTCTCGGCAGACTCCTTGTTATACGTATACACCAATGTCTGGCCATCGGCCGACAGGGTCAGTGGATAGCCCGACAGACCCGCTGGCAGCGCTTCCAGTGGCTTGGATAACTGCAGATGCAGCTCTTTCTTGCCAAGCTGGCCCATCAGCTGATCCTTGTCCTGTACCAGGATAATTTCGCCGTTATTGATCACCGCGATCCGATCGGCCATGTCCTCGGCCTCTTCGATATAGTGCGTGGTCAGAATAATGGTCACGCCCTCTTCCCGCAGCTGACGAACCATATTCCACATATCGTGGCGCAACTCCACATCCACCCCGGCTGTTGGCTCATCCAGAAAGAGAATGGAGGGTTCATGCGACAGCGCCTTGGCAATCAGCACGCGGCGCTTCATCCCGCCGGAAAGACTCAGGATCTTGTTATCCTTCTTGTTCCACAGCGACAAAGCCTTGAGCACTCGCTCGATATAGGCTGGATTAGCCGGCTTGCCAAACAGCCCGCGACTGAATGACACCGTATCCCAGACCGTCTCGAATGAGTCCGTAAACAGTTCCTGGGGAACCAGACCGATTTTCGGACGTACCTTGCGATAATCGCGTACAACATCATCGCCATCGACCAGAATCGTGCCTTCTGAGGCATTCACCAATCCGGTCACGATACCGATAAGCGTGGTCTTGCCCGCACCGTTAGGGCCAAGCAGGGCCAGAATTTCACCGCGCTGTATATCCAGATTGACGCTTTTGAGGGCTGTAAAACCGCTTTTATAAGTCTTACCCACCCCACGGATGGAAACGACAACGTCGCCGCCACCACTATTATTGTGAGAGCTATTCACGTAGAAACCTGTTTGAGAAATGCAGAAAATTTGAGAAGTGCAGCACAAGTATAAGAATTCCGGTCCGGAAAAGATACCGCTGCACGTGAGAGTTGAACCAAAAAGAACAACTGAAACCAATAAATACCTATTTTAGATTCTCAATCCGATACACTTGTCCTAATCCACAATAGATAAATGGGCATATCACTATGGTCGAAGTCGCGGGCAGCAAAGGCTATGCAGAAAAAGCACAACGGTTTGCCGACGATTACGAAAGCGTCAGCTTCGAAAAAGTGCACAACCCGGTAAAGGGGTTTTATCCCGGAGCACCAGCAACGGTGCTGGATGTTGGTGCAGGAGCCGGCCGGGACGCCGCCGCCCTGGCTGCCCTGGGCTATCAGGTCGATGCCGTAGAGCCCACCGCCGCCATGCGCGAACAGGCGCTATTGCGTCATCCCCAGGCCAAGGTCAACTGGATTGAAGACAGCCTGCCTGATCTTGCAACCGTCACGGCCAGCGGCAGGAAATACGAACTGATCCTGCTCACTGCCGTCTGGATGCACTTGCTGCCAGAGGAGCGCCTGCCCGCCATGCAGCACTGCTCGGGCCTTCTGGCGCGTAATGGCATCATGTCAATGTCCTTGCGCCACGGCCCTGTTCCGCCCGAGCGCCATATGTTTGACATCCCGGATGAAGAAACCATCGCCCTGGCCAGAGAATGTGGTCTGCAGCTGCTCTATCACAAAGTCTATAAAAACGACACGCTGGGCCGTCAGGATCTCTTCTGGAGCTACGCGGTTTTCAGGAAATAAGGTCTGCCGGCTGCCAGCAGACCGTGCCGGTGTCATCCGGCGTCAATCGACGCCCGTCATGCGCCCGCTCACGAATATACGTCCACACCGTCTGCGGACCAGCCTGAGTCTGCACCGTAGTCAGCACCCGAAAATACAGGCCGGTGCCATCTGCACGAAACTCCTCCAGCAAATCGATCAGCGGCACATCGCGTTCCGGACGATCAAAAACCATCAGCTCGCCCTCAATCCGGTCCCAGTCGCCTTCGGGCCTCTCCACACTCGCGGGTTCATGTTCCAGCAGTGCATCCAGGGCGGGATTGTCGGTACCGCGCGCCAGAATTGCCTGCGCCGGTATTTCAACCATAGGGTAGCCTTCATCACGATTGACATGATAAATCCGCCCCCAGAGCCAGGCTTTTTCGCTGTGGATTGCCATGGCGCAATGACGTTCGTAATTGCAGCAGCCGGTTTTCAACGTGCCATATACAAAAAGTCGCATGGCGCGAGATACATCCTCTGACATCCCTGAAGACTCCTTATTATCCATGTGATTATTCTGGCTCAGGCCAAATGATCTGGCTCAGGCCGAAGTATCCGACTCAGACTGAATTATTGATCCGGACATCGGGATATTCAACCCGATATTCAAACCAGATACTTATTAACCAAAATAGCCGATACCGCGCGCCATCATGGCAGCCGCAAGCACAATCAGCACAATACAGACCAGTTCAAGATGAATCAGCTTGCGGATTCGCCGGATCACCGCCGGATCAAGCACAGGCTCACGACCCCGATTCAGGCTCTTGCGCCAGGAAAGGAATGTCATGGTCGGATAAATCGACAGAATCGCAACCGTCATAAACAGCAGCATCTTGGCGATAAAGGGAATGCTGTGAAAATAATAATCGGTGCCCTTCTCAAAGAACATCACACGCAGAAACCCCACCACCAGCAAGAGGATGGCCGATACGCCATAAATCGCATCCGTGCGCAGGATACGGCGCGCGCGCTCGATGCTGATACGGTCCTTGACCAGTACCAGTTCAACAGTCACTGTCGCCACCAGCGTAAACGCCAGCACATGATGCAGGAATGCGAAGAAGATGGTCATCATGAATAGCTCCTCATTGTCTCACTCCTGGATCACCGCGTCGGTCTGGCTGACGCCCTGTTCCCGTGCCATGACCTCTAATGCAATCGCAGCCGCCTTACCAACATGGTCAGCACATAATTTCGAAGCCAGGTCTGCATTACGATTGCGAATGGCATCGATAATGTCCTGCAGTTCCCTGGCTGTGTCCACCAGCCGTCCCGGCTGCGCCATTGACACTCTTCGAAGAGAATTGATGCGGTTGTTCAGACCAGTCAATATGTCTTTCACGACAGGATTGCCACAGGCGCTGAGCAACACGTTATAGAATTCGTTCTTTGCCCGAACCACACTTTTCGGATCGGCACCATCTGCAAATTGCACAATAATCGCAAGATTGGCCTGCAGCGCCGCAATGTCGCTGTCCGACGCATTCTGCGCACAGCCCGCTCCCGCAAGGGCTTCCAGGGCCTGTCTTACTGCGTAAATCGATTTTGCTTCGTCGAGCCGGATTTCCGCAACCATGGGCCCCCGAAAAGGCACAATGGTAATCAGCGCTTCTGCCTCGAGTTGCTGAAGCACCTCTCGCATCAGAGACCGGCTGACATCGAACAGTTGACAGAGTTCTCTTTCAACGAGCTTTTGGCCCGGAGAGAACGATCCGTCAACAATGGCGTTGCGCATGCCATCAATAACCTGTTTTTTGAGTGAAAAATCAACGCGCTCGAATTGGATACTCATGGAAAGACCAGAAAATGAGGGCGGTCTGTTTTTTACGTCAATGGTACCCCGATGCGCAAAGACACATGTCTGGCCAGTTCGGTATGATCTGCCCCTTTGCCCTGCGTTTGCTCTGCAGCACTCCAGACCTTAAGGCAAAGCTGCGAGAATTCGGCCGTATGATCGTCATCCAGGCCCAGTGCGATACCCAAGTCTTTTACCATCAACGCCAAACCAAAGCCTGCATTATACTTCCCGGATAAAACAAACTGCCGGAACTTCTTCTGTGTCGAATTATTCATACCGGTAGATTCATTCAGAATATCCACCATTACCTCAGGGTCCAGCCCAAACCGCTTCCCGAGCAAAATCGCTTCTATTCCTATCAGAAACCCTCCAGCCGACACCAGATTGTTCAACGCTTTCATGGCATGGGCAGTTCCGACATCCCCCGTACGGGCGACGCTGGAACCCATGGCATTCAAAATCGGCTCGACCTTATCCAGTATCTCCTGACGGCCGCCAAACATGATCGAAAGTTGTCCCGTCTCGGCCCGGGAAACACCACCGGAGACCGGTGCATCAACCAGTTGCGCCCCCAGCTTTTGCGCCTGTTCGGCAAGGCTGCGGGTCACGGTTGGCACGCCCGAACTCATCTCGATAATAACGGTGTCCTGCTGCATGCCGGTAAACACGCCATCAGGCCCTGTGAGCACGTCCTGCACAATACTGCTGGTAGGCAGCATCGTAATAATGATGCTTGATTGCCGGGCCACCTGCGCCGGCGTATCTACCGCCTGAATACGCTCGTCATGCAACTGCTCCGCCGCTTCCGGATTCGTATCGTAAACGGCAAGGGTAAAACCGGCTTTCGCCAGATTGCGGACCATGGGCTTTCCCATGCTGCCCAGTCCGATAAATCCTATTTTTTGTGTCGTCATGTCTCTGCCTTTTATACGCTATTAATCTCACGGGCTATCGTGATGAAAGCCAATCATGCTCTTTAACTCAAGATATTCCATCAATCCGGCCTGGCCCCATTCCCTGCCATTACCGGACTGCTTGTAGCCACCAAATGCCGCGCTGAAATCAGGTGGCGGATAATTGATGTGAACCGTTCCCGCCTGCAGACGCCTGGCAACGTTACGTACGGAATCCGGATCTTTACCTTGAACGTAGCCTGCCAGCCCGTACACGGTATCATTTGCAATCTCGATTGCCTGATCAATTGACTCGTAGGGCATCATGACCAGTACCGGACCGAAAATTTCCTCACGCGCAATACGCATATCCGGCGTGACATTGGAAAATACGGTGGGACGTACGTAATAGCCTTTCTCATACGGTTCCATTCTGCCTGGCCCACCCACGACCAAATCAGCGCCCTCTTCAATCCCGCTGGCAATATGCGACTGAATACTCTCAAATTGCCGTTTGTTCACCACCGGCCCAAGCCGGACTTCGGGGTCGTCTGCCGGACCCACCGTAAACTGCGCGGCGGCCTTTGCCGCAACGCTGGCCGCCTGCGCCATCATTGACCGGGGCACAAGCATGCGAGTGGGAATAGAACACGATTGGCCTGAATTGGTAAAACATCCGGCCACTCCTTTGGTGACTGCTGATTCAAGATCCACATCCGGTAAAAGAATATTAGCTGATTTACCGCCCAGCTCCTGTGCAACGCGCTTAACAGTCGGGGCCGCGCAGCGCGCAACGTCGACACCGGCACGCGTAGAGCCAGTGAACGAGATCATTGCCACATCCGGATGTTCGGCCAATGGGACTCCCGTTCGCAGGCCGTCGCCCATTACCAGATTGAACACACCTGCCGGTACTTTTGCTTCTTCCATAACCCTGGCGAAAAGCATGCTGCTCAGGGGGGAATACTCACTCGGTTTCAGAACGACGGTGCAACCTGCGGCGATCGCCGGCGCCAGCTTGACAACAATCTGGTTCACCGGCCAGTTCCATGGCGTGATCAGACCACATACTCCGATTGGTTCCAGGCGCATTCGCGTAGAGCCCTGATCCCATTCAAAGTCGAAGTTTTCGAGAACCGAAATTGCCTCTTTCAAATGCACAACACCCCTCATGGCCTGGGCCTCACGCGAGAACGTGATGGGGCACCCCATTTCCAGGCTCATCAGTTGTGCGAACGCTTCATAATTTGCCTGATAGGCGGCAAGAATGCGATTCAACAGATCAAGTCGTTCTTCTCTTGTCGTGTTGCTGAAACTCGGCAGGGCCCGTTTTGCGGCTGCGACGGCGCGGTCAACATCGACCGCGTCACCCATCGCAATGGTGGCGCATATCGCTTCCGTCGAAGGATTCACTACATCAAAGGTCTCTACCCCATGCGGGGCAACCCACTGTCCATCAATATAGAACTTATCGTGCACAATCACGCTTGCAAACTCCAGAATTTAAGCAGAAAGCCATTGCCCGCGCGGGGCCGTGACTTGAAGACTTATGCCATAACTTACTTATTGATCGGAATATTCGCATCCTGAATCAGCTTGGCAAAGCGATCGATATCGCGCTCCGTCAGTCTTTGCATTTCCTTCGGCCCGCGACGGTCGCCTTCAGGCGCAACGGCCCCTAGAGAGTCGAGTGCTTCTTTAACTTTCGGGTCATCCAGTGCTTCATTGACAGCTTTGACCAATTTCTCCGCGCGGTCTTCGGGGATACCTTTGGGCGCGGCTATCGCATTCCAGACAGCCATATCGAACTCAGGCACACCGCCTTCTTTAAAGGTGGGGGTATCCGGCATTTGGGGAATGCGTTCCGGGCTGGCCACTGCCAGGGGAAGAATTCGATTGCCTTTACTGGCGGGAATCATCGCAACAGTCTGATCGATGACCATATCGACGGTGCCGGCCATCAGATCGACCAGTGCAGGACCAGTGCCACGATAGGGAATCATTTCACTTTTCGTTTTGGTCAGATACAAAAAGTATTCGGCGCCAATATGACCAGTGCCTCCCGGCCCGCCGTTCCCCAAGTTAATCCGTGGCTTGGAAGGATCCCGCATGCGTTTGAGCAGTGCCGGCAGATCCTTGATGCCGCTTGATGCACTGACCGACAGAACCATGGGCACCTCGGCGACCAGGCCCAACGGCTCCATCTCTGTTTTCGGGTCAAACTTCATGCTCGGATAGAGCGTTGGCGCAATGGCGAACGAGCCCATATTGCTTAACATGATGGTGTAGCCATCATTTTTTGCGCGCAGGAACTTCTGCACGCCCGGCACGCCGCCTACCCCGCCGATATTCTCCACGACAATGGAGGTTCCAATGGATTTGGACATCGCATCGGCAACGATGCGTGCCAGACCATCGGTCGAGCCACCGGGAGCGTACGGCACGATCATGGTAATGGCCTTGTCCGGATAGGCATAGGCACCGCTGGCAGTGGCGACCAGGGCTGCAGCCAGCAAGTAACGGGTAATTTTGAACATTGGAGTCTCCTTCCACTACTCTGTGAGTGAATTGGTTTGCTAACTGATTGTTAGCTGGTTGTAATCGGGAGCGACTGAACCACGGGACCGTAGCTGGCCCCGTATAACGGGATTACTTGGCGGCGCTGGCCTCTTCTTCCCGGAACTCTTTGATCGCCTGTGACGCGATACGGAACGAATCCATCCCCGCGGGAATGCCGCCATAAATGGCCACGTGCGTCAATGCCCCGCGAATCTCGGTTTCCGTCAAACCATTGCGTAGCGCCCCTTTAACGTGAAGCGTCAGTTCATGAGGCCGATTCAGGACCGAGATCATGGCCAGATTGACCAGACTGCGCTCCCGACGAGTCAGATCGTCATTGCCCCAGCAAAGCCCCCAGCATGACGTGGTTGTGATTTCCTGGGCGATTCGGTTGAAGTCAGTGGCGTTTGCGATCGACTTGTCGACAAATTCCGCACCAAGCACTTCGCGGCGTACCTTCAGGCCTTTTTCATACAGTTCATTTTTCATGATGTTCCTTTTACAGTTAGAGGTTCGTGAGTAAAAATGTCTA
>JBEBTQ010000138.1:0-8225 GCA_040393685.1 Advenella kashmirensis
GCCTGGGCTGTTCTGCGTCTGCTGGCGCAGCTTCGTCACAAACTGGTGACACGACCCGTTCTGCGGTTTGCCCTGGCCGGCATGGTGAACCGCCGCGGCATGACAGTCATCCAGATATGCGCGCTGACCCTGGGGATCATGGTCATTCTGCTGCTGGGGCTTTTGCGTACCGATCTGCTCTCTGCCTGGCAGAACAATCTGCCTGCGGATGCACCAAACCGTTTCCTGATTAATATCCAGGAAGACCAGAAACCTGCGCTTGAGGCGCTCTTCCGGGAAAACGGGCTCAAAGGCCCGGTGCTGGATCCTATGGTAAGGGGGCGTCTGATCCGTATTGGTGATCACGATGTCGATCCGTCCAGCTACGAATCCGAACGCACACAGCGGCTGGCCGAAAGAGAGTTCAATCTCTCCTGGCTGCATACGCTGCCCTCCAGCAACCGGATCAGCGCCGGCCGCTGGCTTAATCCCGACGCGGCCGAAGTCTCGTTTGAAGATGATCTGGCGCGCCAGCGGGGCGTGACGCTGAACGACGAGGTCACTTTTGATGTGGCCGGCGAAACCGTCACCGCAAGGGTTACCAGTCTGCGAACGGTGAAATGGGATTCCATGCAGGTGAATTTCTTTGCCATCCTGTCGCCTGCGGCGCTCAGGGATAAGCCGGCTACGTGGATCACGGCATTCCATCTGCCTGAAGAAAAGGCCGGTTTCACACAGGAAGTGGTGCGTCAGTTTCCCAATATCACTGTGTTCGATGTCTCTGGCATTCTGCGGCAATTGCAATCCATTCTGGGCAGCGTGACGGTTGCCGTGCAGTTCCTGTTTGTGTTTACGCTGGCTGCGGGCATTGTGGTACTGGGCAGCGCCTTTTTGTCCACCCAGGATGAGCGCATCTACGAAGCGGGCCTGTTGCGCGCCATGGGGGCGACGTCAAGGCAGCTGGATCAGGCACAGCGCAGCGAACTGATTGTCATCGGCGCCATATCCGGCCTGCTTGCAGCGGGCTTTGCCATACTGATTGCGCGACTGCTGGCCCTGCGTGTCTTCGATATCGATCTGCAAACGGGCGTGGTGCCGTGGATCAGCGCAGTGGCGCTGGGGCTTGTTGCATCGTGGATAGGGGGTAAAATGGCATTGTGCGGCGTCAAAACAACGCCACCACTGCTTATTTTACGGAGTGCCGAATAATGGCAAGACTAGTCAATATCGTTGAGAATCTGGATACCACAGTCACTTTCTACGACCAGATTGGTGCAGAGGAAGGACTGCGGACGCTGGTCAACCGTTTCTACGATCTGATGGACCTGGAAACCGACTTCACTGCATTGCGCGCCACGCACGGACCCACTCTGGACAGCGCACGCGAGAAACTGTTCCTGTTCCTTTCGGGCTATCTTGGCGGCCCGGACCGGTATATCGAAAAATACGGTCACCCCATGCTGCGCGCCCGTCATTTGCCGTTTTCCATTGGTATTCAGGAGCGGGACGAGTGGGTGGCCTGCATGGGACGTGCCATGATCGATTGCGATGTCCCGGAACCGCTGCGTGAGCATCTGCTGCACTCCTTTTTTGGTGTTGCCGACTGGATGCGAAACAAAGATGGCTGATTCCCGTTTCAATAGTGACCACCGACCCTTGCGACAGCAACATCAGGGCATTCGTACCCATCCGGATTTTCCGGTGCCTGCGCGCATCGAGATTTTTACGCCCCGAACCTGGGGTGATAAGGCACAGAAAGTGTCTGATGGCGGGCGCAATACCGCCTGGTACATTGCCACGCCCTGGGGTGACGCCGTTCTTCGGCATTACCACCGTGGCGGACTGATCAGGCACTTTGTGGATGAACGCTATCTGTGGGTTTCAGAAGAGGCCACGCGTTCGTTTGCTGAATTCGAGCTGCTCAACGAACTGCATGCCCAGGGACATCCGGTGCCACGAGCCATGGCGGCGTGTTACCAGCGTCAGGGCATCACATACCGCGCAGCCATCATGACCGAGAGACTGCAAAATACCGTTTCGCTGGCTCAGGCCATTCGTCGCGCCGGGCCGGCGAGCATCGAACTGGTCGCGCCCGTTGCGACCGTCATACGAAAACTGCACGATAGCAATGTCTATCATGCCGACCTGAACGCGCATAATATTCTTGTCGACAATGACCAGAAAATCTGGCTCATAGACTTTGACAAATCCACGCGTCGGGTCATGTCGGCTGCCCAGAGACAAAAGTCGCTTGAGCGGCTCGGACGGTCTTTGCAAAAGCTGCTGGGTGATCAGGGTGTGATATTTTCTGGACAGTTGCAACAGCAATATCAGCAAAGCGGAAAAAATCAATGACCGGGGCAGAAAATGCCTTTATTATTCATTTTTTTTCACAAACTCATTTAGGGAACTGTCATGAAGCTGTCCTTAGCCCGCCGTCTCTTTCTGACCGTTACGCTGGCCGTCACTGCTGGTGCCGTTCATGCTGCCGAAGACAAGGTGTTGAACGTATATAACTGGGCAGAATACACTGCACCAGACACGATTCCGGGATTCGAAAAGCAGACCGGCATCAAAGTTCGTTACGACACCTATGACACCAATGATATCCTGCAGGCCAAGCTGCTGACCGGCAAGTCGGGCTATGACGTGGTGGTTCCCTCTACGCATTATGCTTCACGCCAGATCGAGGGTGGCCTGTTCCAGAAGCTGGATAAATCCAAAATCCCCAACTGGAAGAATCTGGATCCGGCCATCATGGATCTGGTTGCTCAGGTGGACCCCGGTAACAATTATCTGATTCCCTGGGGCTACGGCACCAATGGTATTGGTCTGAATGTGACCAAAGCGCAGGAAATCCTGGGTAAGGATGCCGATCTGGGCAGATGGGAAACCCTTTTCGATCCCGAAAATGCGAAGAAAATGCAGGCTTGCGGTATTTCCATTCTGGATGAAGCTGCGCAGGTGTTTCCGGCCGTGCTGCATTATCTGGGCAAAGATCCCAACAGCAGCAATCCTGAAGATTACCAGGCAGCCATGGATGTGCTCAAAAAAATCCGTCCGTATGTCCGACAGTTCAGTTCTTCAGGCTATATCGACGAGCTGGCATCCGGCGATCTTTGCATGGTTTACGGCTTCTCCGGTGATGTCATGATCTCGGCCAGCCGCGCCAAGGAAGCGAAGAAAAATTACGTTATCGACTATTACATTCCCAAAGGCGGGGCGCCCGCATGGTTTGATACCATGGCTGTACCCAAGGATGCACCACACCCTGAAAACGCCATGGCTTTTATCAATTACATTGAAGAGCCCAAAGTTCACGCGGCAATTACCAACAACATGTTCTATCCCAATGCGAACAAGGCAGCGCGCGAATTCGTGAACAAGGAAATCGCCGAAAATCCAATGATCTATCCCGACGCGGATGTCGCCAAAACCCTGTTCGTTATCAAGGCGCAACCAATCAAGATTGCTCGTCTGCAAACACGCTTGTGGGCGGAACTCAAGTCAGGGAAATAAGATGACCGAGGGGTATGTGTCAGTGGCTGACAGCGATGCCGATGAGTTCGTCAGACTGATTGATGTCGTCAAAATTTTCGGTGATACGGTTGCGGTTCGGTCGGTGAATCTAACCGTCAGGCGGCACGAAATTTTTGCGCTGCTTGGCAGTTCCGGTTGCGGCAAGTCCACGCTGTTGCGCATGCTGGCCGGTTTTGAGGAACCCACCTCGGGCAAAATCCTGCTGGACGGCATGGATCTGACCGGCATTGCGCCGTACCGCCGGCCGGTCAATATGATGTTCCAGTCTTACGCGCTCTTTCCGCATATGACCGTGGAAGCCAATGTGGCTTACGGCCTGAAGCAGGAAGGCGTGGATCGTCAGGAAATTCATGATCGCGTCTTTGCCGCCCTGGATCTGGTGCAGATGGCGGGGTATTCCCGCCGCAAGCCCTCGCAGCTTTCCGGCGGCCAGCAGCAGCGCGTGGCGCTGGCTCGCAGTCTGGTCAAGCGACCCAAGCTGCTGCTGCTTGATGAACCCATGTCGGCACTGGACAAACAGATCCGTCAGAAAACCCAGATCGAACTGGCCAGCATTCTGGACCAGGTCGGGGTGACCTGCGTGATGGTCACCCATGATCAGGAAGAGGCCATGAGCATGGCCAGTCGCATTGCCGTCATGACCGAAGGGCAGATCGTGCAGTGTGGCACGCCACAGGAAGTCTATATGTTCCCGAACTCGCGTTTTGTCGCGGGTTTCATTGGTTCCACCAATATCTTTACCGGCACCATCGTCGTGGATGAACCCGATCACATCGTGATTGAAAGTGATGAGCTCATGCGACCCATGTTTGTCAATCATGGTGTCAGCGAGCCTTTGGGCATGGAAGTCTTCGTGTCCATTCGTCCCGAGCAGATTCGCGTACTTATCGATCAGCCTGACGATGAGACCAATGTCGGTCACGGCATCGTGACACATGTCGCCTGGATGGGGCGTTACACGCTTTATCAGATCCGCCTTGACTCCGGCAAAATCATCGAAGCCAGTGTGCCCGGCATCGGACTGAGCGAGGAAAACGCGCCGGGTATTGATGACGAGGTCTTCGTTACCTGGGGACCTGATAGCGCAACGGTATTACCCTCATGAAAAACCTGCACACCTTGCGGCACTATCGCCCGGATCAGCGCTTCTGGGCCATTCTGCCGCCCTACGCCTGGCTGGTTCTATGCCTGCTCGTGCCGTTTTTTATCGTTCTGAAGATCAGTTTTTCCGAGTCTACCTTCGGGATTCCGCCTTACGGCCCTCTGGTCGAAATCAAGGAAGAGGTGCTCACGCTATCCCTGCATTTCGAGGGATATCTGCTGCTGCTCACTGATCCGCTGTTCATCAATGCCTATCTCAAATCCTTGAAGATGGCGCTGGTCACGACCGTGTGCTGCACGCTGATCGGCTATCCCATGGCGTACTACATCGCCCGGTCCACGCCACGAATGCGCAATCTCTTGCTGCTGGCGGTGATTCTTCCATTCTGGACCTCGCTACTGCTGCGCGTGTATGCGTGGACAGGCATTTTGCGCAACGAGGGTTTGTTGAACCAGTCTCTGATGTGGACCGGTATCACATCGGCGCCCATCGAGATCTATCGCACCGATATGGCCGTATACATCGGCCTGGTTTATACCTATCTGCCATTTTTCATTCTCCCGTTATACACCAATCTGGTAAAAATGGATCAGCGTCTGCTGCAGGCGGCCTATGATCTGGGGGCGCGTCCGTGGAAAGCGTTTCTGACCATTACGCTGCCACTGTCTGTTCCTGGTATCGTTGCCGGTGCCATGCTGGTTTTTATCCCCACGGTAGGTGAGTATGTCATCCCGGAGCTGCTGGGAGGCACCAACACCTATATGATGGGTCGCCTCATGTGGGATCAGTATTTCACTGATACCAACTGGCCGGTAGCTGCTGCGGTGGCAGTGGCCATGACGCTGTTCCTGCTTATTCCACTTGTGATATTCCAGTACAGCCAGGCCAGAGCGCTGCAGGGGAGGGAAGCATGAAACAGGAAAATGTCTGGCTCAAATGGCTGAGCCTGGGCGCGGGTCTGCTTTTTCTGTATATCCCGATTCTCAGCCTGATTGTGTTTTCATTCAACGATTCGGCGCTGGCCAACAGCTGGAGTGGTTTTTCGCTACGCTGGTACCACAGCCTGCTGGAAGACCGCACGCTGCTCAGCGCCGCCTGGCTGTCGCTGAGAATTGCCTTTCTGACAGCAACCGCTGCTGTCGTTATTGGGACCTGGGCGGGATATGTGCTGGCGCGTAAAGGGCCGTTCCGCGGCTTTGGGCTGTATATCGGCATGCTCAACGCGCCATTGGTCATTCCCGATGTCATCCTGGGCATTTCGCTGCTGCTCATGATTATCGAGATACGTAATCTCACCGGTTTTCCCGCAAGCAATGGCGTCTTCACGATCTGGCTCGGACATGTCACGCTTTGCGTTGCGTACGTCTCTGTGGTGATTCAGTCGAGGGTTCGCGAGCTGGACCGTTCTTTGGAAGAAGCCGCGCTTGATCTGGGCGCGCCACCTTTGCGCGTCTTTTTCACCATTACGCTGCCGCTCATTGCGCCCGCGCTGGTGTCTGCCTGGCTGCTGTCATTTACATTGTCCCTGGATGATGTGGTTATTGCCTCTTTCCTGAATGGTCCGGGCTATACTACCTTACCGATAGAGGTTTTTTCGCGCGTGCGACTGGGTATCAAGCCTGAAGTCAATGCGCTGGCAACGCTCATGATTGTCCTGGTGGGCACCTTTGTGATCGTGGCCAATTATTTTCAGGGACGCAGAAAGCAATGAGTGTAATACGCCAATATGGCCTGAAGCGATGCAGTACTTGCGTCAAGGCGCGCAAATGGCTGGAATCACAGGGTGCGCAGGTGCAGTTTACCGACTACCGTGACGAGCCGGCTAGCGCCTCTCTGCTCAAAACATGGGCAGCCGCAGCGGATGGTGCGCAGAATATGATCAATCGCAGTTCCCAGACCTGGCGCGGACTCCCGGATGAACGCAAATCGCCGGCAAGCGAAGCTGACTGGCTGGCACTGGCTGCCGAATATCCTTCGCTGATCAAACGGCCTGTCACCATGTTTCCAGATGGAAGCATTACGTTCGGCTTCAACGAAAAGACGCTGGCTGCACATCTGGCGTAACTACAGGTAAGGTCATGCAATTGAAATCGCAGGAAGAACTTAAACGTGACGTCGCCCAGGCGGCAGTCGCGTATATTCGCCCCTTTTTTCATGCCGATGCGGTCATTGGCGTGGGTACTGGCTCTACGGCTGATCTGTTCATCGATGAACTGGCTGCGTTCAAGTCTGAATTTGCCGGCGCTGTCGCCAGTTCCGAACGAAGCGCAGCGCGTCTGCAGAAACACGGTATTCGTGTGCTGGATCTGACAGAAACTGACAGGCCGTTGCCCGTGTATGTTGACGGCGCCGATGAAATCAACCCGTTGCTGCAGATGGTCAAGGGCGGGGGTGGTGCGCATACCCGCGAGAAAATCGTGGCTTCTGCATCAGAGCGTTTTGTCTGCATTGTGGACGAAACCAAATGCGTAGAACTGCTGGGGGCATTTGCCATCCCGCTGGAAGTCATTCCCATGGCGGTGCCGGTGGTCATACGCCAGGTCGCTGCCCTGGGCGCAAAAGCAACGGTCAGGGAAGGCTTTACCACAGACAATGGCAACCCGATCGTGGATGTGGCCGGGCTGCAGCTTGCCGATGCGCGCGACATGGAAACGACCATGAATGCCATTGCCGGCGTGGTAACCTGCGGCCTGTTCGCCCTGAAACCGGCAACGGCGGTCATGGTTGCTACTCAGAAGGGCGTAGACATTCGCGAACGCTGATGTCATATTCCTGTCATTGAACGGTCTTAAACTCTCGACATCTCACTTATAGCAGGCATCCTCATGGCACAACATACCAATTCCCGCTTTGATGCGGAACTCGAAGATATCCGCTCCCGTTTCTTACGCATGGGTGGTCTTGTAGAGGCAATGATCGAAGACAGCATGCAGATTCTGGCAGAAGGCAATCTTGCCCTGGCAGAACGCGTCTTTGAACGTGAGAAGGAAGTCAATCGACTGGAAATGGATATTGACCATTCCATCGCGCAAGTGCTGGCATTGCAGCAACCTACTGCGGTAGATCTGCGCCTGGTCATCTCTGTCTCCAAAATGCTGACGGATATGGAACGTTCAGGCGATGAAGCCGAGAAAATTGCCAAAATGGCACGGCGTCTGCACGAAAGCCCCACAAGATACGATCCGATTGTGGATATGACGCATTTTGGGGAAGCGGTGCAGAAAATGCTCAACCGCAGCCTGGATGCCTTTGCCCGCAAAGATGCCATTCTGGCGGCTGACGTTGTGCGCAGCGACAAGAAAGTCGACAAGGAATGGAAAGGTATTCTGCGTGAGCTCAGTAGCTACATGATTGAGGATCCGCGTACCACTACGGCGTGTATTGAACTGATCTTTATTGCCCGCGCGCTCGAGCGCATTGGCGATCACGCCAAGAACATGGCAGAACGCGTCATCTACCTGGTGCAGGGTGAAGATGCGCGTCACACCAGTGTCAAAAAAGTGGAATCCATGGCAAGGGGAGATGACGACTTCCCGGTCGCTTCAGAGACTGTATCGGACTCTGCGCCTGCGCCGGAAAGTACTAACTGATCCGAAAAGATCAA
>JBEBTQ010000139.1:0-8213 GCA_040393685.1 Advenella kashmirensis
GCGCATCTTCAACGCGTGCTTTTTTCTCTTTCATTTCAACTTCGGTTGCAGCACCAACACGGATCACAGCAACACCGCCTGCCAGTTTGGCAACGCGCTCTTGCAGTTTTTCGCGATCGTAGTCAGAAGAGGCTTCTTCGATCTGTGTACGGATTTGTTTAACGCGGGCTTCGATGTTTGCGCTGACGCCAGCACCGTCGATGATGGTGGTGTTTTCTTTGCCAACTTCGATGCGTTTAGCCTGACCCAGATCGTCGATGGTTGCTTTTTCCAGAGACATACCGGTTTCTTCAGAGATAACGGTACCGCCCGTCAGGATAGCAATGTCTTCCAGCATGGCTTTACGACGGTCGCCGAAGCCAGGTGCTTTAACTGCTGTGGTTTTCAGGATGCCACGGATGTTGTTGACAACCAGCGTTGCCAAGGCTTCGCCTTCAACGTCTTCTGCAATGATCAGCAGAGGACGGCTTGATTTGGCAACTTGTTCCAGAATAGGCAGCAGATCACGGATGTTGCTGATTTTTTTGTCGAAAATCAGAACATATGGATCTTCCAGAGCAGCAACCTGTTTTTCCTGGTTGTTGATGAAGTATGGAGACAGGTAACCACGGTCAAACTGCATACCTTCTACAACGTCCAGCTCGTTGTCCAGAGATTTGCCGTCTTCAACAGTGATAACGCCTTCTTTACCGACTTTGTCCATTGCGTTGGCAATGATGTCGCCGATAGAGCTGTCGCTGTTGGCGGAGATGGAACCAACCTGAGCAATTTCCTTGCTGGTTGTGCATGGGCGAGACAGAGATTGCAGCTCGGAAACAGCAGCAGCAACGGCCTTGTCGATACCGCGTTTCAGGTCCATTGGGTTGATGCCGGCGGCAACGTATTTGAGGCCTTCTTCAACAACAGCCTGAGCCAGAACGGTTGCAGTTGTTGTACCGTCACCAGCGTGGTCAGATGTTTTGGAAGCAACTTCTTTAACCAGCTGAGCGCCGATGTTTTCAAATTTGTCTTTCAGTTCGATTTCTTTGGCAACAGAAACACCGTCTTTTGTTACGGTAGGGGCGCCGAAAGAGCGCTCCAGAACAACGTTACGGCCTTTAGGACCCAGAGTTGTTTTAACGGCGTTGGCCAGAACGTTTACACCACGGACGATGCGAACACGTGCGTCGTCACCGAAATATACTTGCTTGGAAGCCATGTTTGATTCCTTGAATGATTTGTCTCGTTAACCCGGTCGTGCTGATCAAAGCAGCGCGGGAAGATGCATTTTTGCGGGCGAATTAGCCGATGACAGCGAGGATTTCTTCTTCGCGGATAACCAGCAGCTCTTCACCGTCAACTTTGACGGACTGACCAGCGTATTTGCCGAACAGGACTTTGTCGCCTACTTTCAGGTCAACGGCAATGACTTTGCCATCTTCAGTTTTTTTGCCTGGACCAACAGCAACAACTTCGCCCTGATCGGGTTTTTCAGCTGCACTGTCAGGGATAACGATGCCGGACGCAGTTTTACGTTCGTTATCGAGGCGCTTGATGATCACGCGGTCTTGCAAAGGACGCAATGCCATGGAGAAACTCCTGAATGTATAAAAATGGGTTGGTAATTTGGAAGTGTGGCGAGCTGTTAGCACTCGACCCTACTGAGTGCTAATTATAGGGATGATTGTCACAGATTCAAGAGGGGGAAGGGGACTGTTACATTTTCGACACGGGTTGGTGATTGTCACTCAGTTTTGAATTTTCGTGCCCATGGTCAATGCGCTGCCAACGCCCACCAAGCTGCCTGTGCCCGGTTGACCGCCGGTGCCGCCACATCGGCCAGGGGCCGGTTCAGTATATTATGGCTATTCGTTTAGGTCGTTGTCCCCGAGCCAGACAATGCGTTGATATATGTCGGGAGAGGTGTCTCCTTCGGTGCTGATGAGCAATACGCGGGATTCGTTGTCAAGGCTGAGCTTACGCTTCACGGGGATCAAGTCTGGATCCTGCATTATCGCGTAGAGCAGACCTGCGCCGACTGCGCCGGACTCACCCGAAATGATGGGAGGGTCGTCGTTCGGTGCTGGAGCGGCAAGAATACGCATGCCGTCGGCAGCGACTCGATCTTCCACAGAGAAAAAGACGTCCGCGTGATCCCGGATCAGCGGCCAGCTCAAACTGCTGGGCTCGCCGCAAGCCAGGCCTGCCATGATCGTAGGCATATTGCCAGACACAATCTCGGCCCTGCCGTCGACCGTGCCTGCAGAGCGCAAGAAGCAGTCTGCCTCATTGGGCTCGATAATGGCGATGCGTGGTGGCTTACTCCCCGAGTGCGTCAGGCAATATCCCATGATGGCTGCTGCAAAAGAACCGACTCCAGCCTGCAGGAATACATGAGTGGGGTGATCGACACCCGATTCACACATTTGTTCGAAGGCTTCCGATGCCAGCGTAAGGTATCCCTGCATGATCCATAAGGGAACGGTTTCATAACCTGGCCAGGCGGTATCCTGCAATAGCACCCAGCCATTGGTTTCTGCCGCTTTGGCAGCCATGCGCACCGTGTCATCGTAGTTAAGTTCGGTAATGGTGCATTGTGCGCCGTGAGAGCGGATGTTCTCCGCACGCACGGGAGAGGAACCTTTCGGCATATATACAATAGCCTTGACGCCAAGCTGCTCCGCCGTCCAGGCCACGCCCCGACCATGATTGCCATCGGTCGCGGTTACGAAAGTCAGATCCCTAATACGGGAACGAATCGTTGCGGAGCGTAGTTCCTCATAGGAGCACACCGTATCACGGCCCAGTATGTTTTTACTGATATGCATTGCGATCGCATAGGAACCACCAAGTCCTTTGAACGCATTAAGGCCAAACCGCGTTGACTCATCCTTGACGAAAACGGCACCCAGGCCGAGTTTTCGACTCAGAGCCGGAAGCGAGTACAGCGGTGTCATGGCGTAACCGGGCAGGTTTGCATGGAAATTGCGGACCGACCGGGCGACATCATCAGAAAGAAATGCCAGGGTCGACGAATCGAGGGGCTGTCGATGCGGGTTGAACTGGAATTCAATTTTTCTTCTTACTGTCATTTTCTCCACCGTGGGGGATTGGCTTGCCTGGTCGCTTCCTGACCACGAATATGTACTAGCCAGGCGCGCCGGATGTTTTTGCGTCTTGATGAAATTTTATTTCTAAAGTACCCTATGGAATTATTAAAATTGCCGTTCAAAATGCAAAATTATTGCGTTGTTGGGCTTATAACCTGGATGCTGTTACTGCGATGACTTCATCACTTGATAACTTTGATTTGCGTTTGCTGGCGTTGGTACAAGAGAACGCCCGGCTATCACAAGCCGAGTTAGGGGAGCGGGTGAATCTATCGACAGCTGCCGTTAATCGCCGCCTTAAGCGCATGACCGAAGAAGGTACCATTAAGCGCTACGCAGCGGAGCTGGAGCCGGCGGCAGTAGGATATCCGCTGACGATTATTGCTGGCGTAGAAACTGAAAGCGAGCGAGCTGATCTATTCGATGAAATGAAGCAGGCGTTTACGGCCTGTCCACAGGTGCAGCAGTGCTATTACGTGACTGGCGACTGGGACTTTATCCTGATCTTTACGGTAAAAGACATGGAGCAATACAATGCGCTGACGCGGCAGCTATTTTTTACCAACAACAACGTCAAACGATTTAAAACTTTCGTAACCATGAGCCGGGTTAAGGTCGGGTTGTCGCTGCCTATCGGTGCTGAAGAAGAATAACTTCAGCACCAATGCATTGATTTCTCCGTCTGAAATGGTTCCTGCCTGATACAAAAGTTTAGGAATTGCCTTCACTCGGCCAGTAATAGCTATCCGGCAACGCACGAGCACCAAAAATGGCCTGACCTACGCGAATGACAGTCGCGCCTTCCTCGATGGCGATTTCGTAGTCGCCGGACATGCCCATCGACAATTCATCCAGGCTGATTCCATCAGGCGCATCTTGCCGTAGCCGATCCCGCAGACCGCGCAGGAGCACGAAGCACTCGCGTACTCTCTCGGCTTCGGCCGAGAAAAGGGCAAGCGTCATCAGTCCACGAACCCGCAGTGCCGAGAACGCCGGCAACTCACGCAGGAAAGCGGCCACATCGTCCGGCGGAAGTCCGTACTTGCTGGCTTCCCCCGATGTGTTGACCTGCACAAACACATCCAGCGAACGGCCTTCGGTTTGCAGGCGTCGTTCCAGCGCCTCGGCCACGCGCAGACTGTCCAGGGCCTGGAACTCGGTAGCAAAGCGCGCGACCAGTTTGGCCTTGTTGGTTTGCAGGTGTCCGATGACCGACCATTGCAAGTCGGTCAGGTCTGCCATGGCCTCCCATTTTCGGTAAGCTTCCTGTGGCTTGTTCTCACCCAGCATGCGACAGCCGGCCTCGTAGGCCAGACGCAGATTCGCTTCAGGTTTGGTCTTGCTGACAGGCAGCAGACGTACACTGGCGGGATCTCGGCCGACTCGCTGACAGGCTGCTGCGATCGCTGCATGAACAGCCGCCAGGTTGTGGCGAAAGTCCTCCACCGTAGTGGCTTCAGGGTAAAGCCCATGGCGATCATGACTGGTTTGTGTACTGAATGGAGGTTTCATTAGTTGTACTAGTTCAGACAATCAGCATTCCGAGGATCTTTTAAACTCCTGCGGGCATAGTAATCGAACGCGACTGCATTGCGCGTTGGTCTCAATATCCAGTCATGCGCTTCTTTGCCAAGCGCTTCGTCAATCGGCTTGATCTCTCCGGCTGCAGCAGCGAGCAAGTGCATATGAGCGGCTCTCTCAAAAGCGATACCAAGAACGCATGCCTCCTCAATCGATGACGCTGCAATCAGCAGCCCATGATGCGATAACATCAATGCACGTTTATCACCAAGAGCTGAAGAGATCAATTCACCTTCTTCGTTACCGACAGGAACGCCCGGCCACTTTTCCACGAAAGCAACATCACCGTACAAAATACAGTTGTCCATGTGCGAAACCTGCAGTGGGGTTTCCAGCATACTCAATGCAGCCGTATAACGTGCATGGGTATGAACAATGCAATTGACATCCGGCCTTGCTCGATAGACCCAGGAATGAAAGCGATTGGCGGGATTGGCCATGCCATCCCCTGCGATAACATTCAGGTGCTCATCCACAACAAGCAAATTATCTTCTGAAATCTCATCAAACCCCAGCCCAAGGCGCTGTGTGTAATAGGTGCCTTCCTGTTCAGCTCTGGCGGTTATCTGACCTGCCAACCCTGAGTCATGCCCATTATCGAACAGAATTCGACACGTCAAAGCGAGCTTTTGCCGAGGAGTGTACTTCTTCGTATTCAGCGTCTGATCCATCATGGCGCTTGATTTTTTGATCAGCGTTTGTTTATCCAACTCAAAACTATCAACTGAGTTCATTACCAACTCCTTTTGTCCTGATTTATTGCAACCATTTAAATAATAAAATCGAGAATTGAATATCCAGTATTTGATCCTGATTCATTTGCTTCTAATCTCGATATTCAATCCTTACTCAAGCTGTTTCGTTATCACCCTCAATTAAAGGTACATGACCGGGCAAAGCCCTGATTTTTTGCAGCCAGTCGTTCAATCGGGGATAGGGCGCCAGATCGTATCCGCCCAAAGGAGACATACGAATGTATGGGTAAAGAGCCAGGTCAGCGATTGTGGGTGATGAACCTACAACATAGTTTCTGCCTTTCAGGTGATGTTCCAGTATGTCCAGCTGCTGCGTCCCCCGCTGTCTCCAGCGTATCGCGCGTGGATCATTGACATTCATTGATTTCCTTAGCGCAATCCACAATCGTGGCTGGGCGAGATTCCACATTAGCTTCGTTTGCTCGAACATCAGCCATTGGATAACCTGTGCTCGCTCTGTGGGGTCGGATGGTACAAATTCCGTACCTTCACCCAAATACCAAAGTATCGCCGAAGACTCACTCAGCCAATGACCGTCCCGCGTTTTCAGAACAGGAACCTGCCTCAATGGATTGATTTCGCCGAAGGATTCTTCCTCTAAATCGCCATCCACAATAGAGAGTGATCTGCGAATCAGTGGAATTCCAAGGTGACCAGCAAGCAATCGCACCTTCCATCCATTACCGGATAAAACGGTGTCTATTAATTCCAGCGGTTTGAGATGAGAATCTGTTGTCATGATGGCTGAGGCAATTTAAGGTAATGAAATATCTGCTTCTTTAACTATCTTGTTCCATTTGCTGGATTCAGCCTGCATAAAACTGTCATATTCAGTCATTGTACCTGTGTATACCTGGCTGCCCTGAGCCGCCAGTGTTTTCCTGAGCGTGGGATCGGCCAGCGCCTTTTGTAACGACGACCTCAACGTATTGACGACTTCCTGAGGTGTTCCCTTTGGCACATACAAGGCATTCCATGAGCTAATGGTGAGATCCGGATTACCTGTCTCGGCGCTGGTCGGAATACCCTGAGCGGCATCAGACGACTTGTCGGATGCCAATAGCAGCGCTTTAAGTCTGTTGCCTTGAGTTTGAGGCACTATCACCGGAATGGCGTCCATAACCAGATCAACCTGTCCACCGACAGCAGCGTTGACAGCCTCACCACCACTTTTGAATGGAACATGGAGGATATCGACCTTGCCTGTGTACTTTAATAACTCCAGACCAAGGTGGGGCGAGCTCCCAACGCCTGCGGACCCAAAATTCAGTTTGCCAGGATTTGCTTCGGCGTAATCGATGAGTTCATCATAATTGTTGATGTTCAGCGCAGAGCGAACAGCCAGGACATATGGGGAACCTGAAATCATTCCTATCGGCTCGAAATCATCC
This sequence comes from Advenella kashmirensis, assembly GCA_040393685.1. Lineage (GTDB taxonomy): Bacteria > Pseudomonadota > Gammaproteobacteria > Burkholderiales > Burkholderiaceae_B > Advenella > Advenella kashmirensis_C. Next base: position 6,817 of record JBEBTQ010000139.1, read on the forward strand.
GGGCTGTACTTGATTGATTTCATGATTAAAGGGTTGACGATTTGTGTACCAACCGTACCCATGAATACGGTATACCCATCTGCCGGAGCCCGACTAGCGGCAGTAGCGCCGATTGTGCCGCCAGCGCCTCCGCGATTTTCCACCACCACACTTTGTTTCAGAACGTCAGACAATCCTTTGCCCAGATGACGGGCGATGATATCTGTGATACCACCGGCCCCGAAGGGGACAACCAGACGCACAGCGGCATCAGGATAGGCAGCTGCGGCCAGGGTAGGGAACCCCAGCACAAGGCTGGACGTCACGATTGCACCTTTTACGGATATAAGAAAATTATGTAGTCTCACAACATCTCCTGTCTTTTATTATAACAATTGTCATATAGGACACAGTGTGTCATTCAAATGGAGATCGTGTCAAGTAGAATATGCTAATCTTCGTTTCGGCTCATTTTTCGATTCCAACCGGTTTGGAAATCGACCATCACGCAATGCTTTACATCGGAACGCTTTTTTCGAGCATATTTCTGGACGGACTTAACTAAATCCCCATGACGGATCTTCCATATCGACTTAAGGCTCTTCGCCGACAATCTCAGTTATCCCTGGAGATGCTGGCTCAAAGAACAGGGCTCACAAAAAGCTATTTATCCAAACTGGAGCGTAGTGTCAGCGAGCCATCCATATCGACAGTACTCAAACTCGCAGATGCTTATAAACTCAGTGTTTCTGAACTCATCGGCGTTGATCAAAAAGAAGACGACATTGCGTGTGTCGTGCGACATAATGAACGAACGCCATTGGACCAACGGGGTCAGGAACATGGGTTCCGTTACGAAGCCGTTGCAGGAAAACGAATCATCAAATCGATGAATCCATTTGTGATGTATCCTCCGAAGATTAATGAGGCAAAACCCGTGTCATTTCCTCATCCTGGGGAAGAATTCATGTTCGTCATTCGTGGAACCGTAAGTATCACGGTTGGCACGAAAAGCTTTGACCTGGGTGTCGGAGATAGTATTTATTTTGATTCCGAATTGCCTCATAAAATCACAACAATAAGTGAAGAGGAAGCCGAGGTACTGGTTGTTACGTCAAGGGTGCATGCGCATCAGACATTGGAAGACAGTTAAACGATAAGCATTTGAGTAGCTGCGGCTAAATGATTCAAGTTCTCACGATGCCTCATCGTACGCCAGCCGCGCACTTTTAATCGTTGCATGGTTCTTATCAGCCCACTGCACCAGAACGGCCAGTGGGTCAAGAATGGTTTTACCCAAAGCAGTCAGGCTGTATTCGACGCTGGGTGGTTTGGTCGGAAACACTTGTCGCGCGATTAATCCATCGCGCTCCAGATCACGCAAACTTTGCGTCAACATTCGCTTGGATATGTCAGGA
>JBEBTQ010000140.1:0-8205 GCA_040393685.1 Advenella kashmirensis
ATTGCAATTGTCATGGAGATCTGAATGAACGCGTTAACCCGTTTTCTGGACAGCACCCTGTTTCGGCTGATCTCCGTGATTGCCCAGCTTTTTCTGGTGTCGGCGGTGTGTGCATCCTTCTATCAGGTCATTGCACGATTTGTACTTCAGGAACCTGCAGACTGGAGTGAAGGCTGGACACGTACCGCCATGATCTGGCTGGTTCTGCTGGGCGTGGTTCTAGCCTGCCGCCAGGGTGCCATGCTCAAGGTGGAAATGTTGCATTCGCTGCTGAAAGATCCCTGGCGGCGTCGCCTTGAGCATCTGGTGATGCTTGTGATGGGTTTCTTCTTTGGCCTGATGACCTGGATCGGCATACTCATGACCTATCGCGTACGTTTCCAGACCATCCCAAGCCTGGGCATATCCATTTCCTGGATATATGCAGCCATTCCTGTGGGCACCGCACTCGCGCTGATCGCCGTGATTATTCAGTGGGCCAATGCCAGAAAGGAATCGCAGGAAGAAGACCTCACCCTGCTCTGACCCACGCATCATCATGATTCGCTATCTACCGAATTCAGACAATTTGCGCTGGCCATCCTGGTTTCAGCCCCGCATGCCACTGACCATGGATAACGCTTTCCGCTCTTCGTTTTCACCATATCGCCGAGACAGATTATGTCGCAAATAATGATTTTATCCATGCTGATCTGCTTCGCCCTGACCATCCCGGTGGCGGTCTCCATCGGCATAGCAAGTCTGTTCGGTGTGTATGTCGCAGGGATCAACTGGCTGGTCGTTGCTCAGCAGATTTTCGCAGCCCTGGATAAATTTCCTCTGGTTGCCATTCCGTTTTTCATCCTGGCAGGAAATCTCATGGAGGCGGGCGGCATTTCGGAGCGCCTGGTCAATTTTGCGAAAAGTCTGGTAGGGTCGGTTCAGGGTGGCCTGGCCATGGCATGCATTATCACATGTATGATATTTGCCGCTGTCGCCGGTTCCAGTGTGGCAACCACCTTTGCCGTAGGTGCCATTCTGATTCCTGCCATGGTCCGGCACGGCTATCCCAAGCCATTTTCCGCTTCGCTGCAGGCAACCGCCGCGGAACTCGGCGTCATTATTCCACCTTCCATCCCCATGATTTTGTTCGCCGTCTCGACCGATACTTCTGTCGGCGAACTGTTCATCGGCGGCATCTTTCCGGGAATCCTGATTGCGATTGCATTGATGGCTTATGTCTGGATTTATGCCAAACGTCATGGCTATGGCAAAGAAGACGGCGTGGGCCGACTACCGATATTCAAAGCCTTCCGTCAGTCCTTTCTTGCTTTGCTGATGCCTGTCATCATTCTGGGCGGCATTTATGGCGGCGTTTTCACGCCGACGGAGGCTTCAGTGGTTGCGGTGGTCTATGCGCTCGTCGTAGGCATGCTGATCTATCGGCGAATCTCATTCACCACGCTGACCGAAACCCTGCATCGCACCGTCGTATCAACGGCCATTATCATGTTCGTGATTGCCAACGCCGGGCTTTTCGGATTCCTGCTGAACCGTGCCGGTGTTCCGAATATGCTGGGTGAATTCCTCAGCCATGTCTTTACCGACAAATTCAGCTTCCTGCTGGGCGTCAATGCTGCCCTGTTCATTATCGGCATGTTTATTGAAACCTCAGCTTCCATCGTGGTTCTGGCCCCGTTACTGCTGCCGGTTGCAATGCAGTTTGGAGTGGACCCCACACATTTTGGCATTATCATGGTGGTGAATCTGGCACTGGGCATGGTCACCCCGCCCTTTGGCGTGAATCTGTTTGCTGCCTGCGCCGTGGCCAAACTGCCGATAGAGCGACTTTTCAAATCGCTGATTCCGTTCGTGGGCGTCATTCTGCTCTGCCTGATGCTCATTACTTACGTTCCGTGGATTTCCCTCTATCTGCGCGATCTGGTTTATCGTTAATTGCTGACTGTGTACCTTCGGCCTTCAGGCCAGGCGCCGGGTTCGCTCGGCGATGGAAGCAGGCAATACCCAGAAAAAGAGTCAGACTTGTTCCGAAAATGACTTCAAACAGGATGCGGGCTACGCAGAAAACATCGACCCTGTGACGGCGTGATCAGGCAGGAATGAGCGTCAATGGACGTTTCAGGTAAAATAGCGACAGACCCTCACTCCTGAAGAAGATGCACCTGCCCTATGGCTATTCACAATGACGCGCTTGCCAGCGCTGCCCCACGGCTGGTTTCTGCGGAAACCATGACACCCAACGAAGAGTCCATTGAACGCGCGCTGCGCCCGAAAGCACTGGACGAATATGTGGGACAGGTGCGCGTGCGCGAGCAACTGGAGATCTTTATCTCGGCTGCGCGCATGCGCCAGGAAGCGCTTGATCACGTATTGCTCTTTGGCCCGCCAGGACTGGGCAAAACCACTCTGGCGCACATTATTGCGCGGGAGATGGGTTCGCAATTAAGACAGACGTCCGGCCCGGTACTTGAACGACCGGGTGATCTGGCAGCCATGCTGACCAACCTGGAAAAGAACGATGTGCTGTTCATCGACGAGATCCACCGTCTGTCGCCAGTGGTAGAGGAAATTCTTTATCCGGCACTGGAAGATTTCCAGATCGACATCATGATTGGCGAAGGACCCGCCGCCCGCAGCGTCAAAATAGATCTTCAACCTTTCACATTGGTGGGTGCCACCACCCGTGCCGGCATGCTGACCAATCCGCTACGAGACCGTTTCGGCATTGTCTCTCGTCTGGAGTTCTACAACACAGAAGAACTGTCGCGTATCGTCACGCGCAGTGCGCATTTGCTCAACGCCGGCATCACGCCCGAAGGGGCGCAGGAAATCGCCCGTCGCTCACGTGGAACCCCTCGCATTGTCAACCGCCTGCTGCGACGTGTTCGTGATTATGCCGACGTCCGCTCCAATGGCGTCATCGATAATGCCGCGGCCAGTGCCGCGCTTGCCATGCTGGATGTGGACCCCATGGGGCTGGATCTGATGGACCGCAAAATTCTGGAAACTATCGTGCACAAATTCGATGGCGGCCCCGTGGGCATCGACAACCTGTCAGCCGCTGTTGGTGAAGAACGGGACACGATAGAGGACGTCATTGAACCGTACCTGATTCAGCAGGGATATATACAGCGTACCTCCAAGGGTCGCGTTGCAACGCTCTCCACGTGGCAGCACCTGGGCTGCACGCCCCCTGAGGGGCCGAACAAAGCGCTGTTCTGAACGATACCTCTATAACGATCCAGAACGACTATTCAAATCGACTATTCGAAACCGCCCCTCCAGAAGTGAATTGCCGCCCAAAAGCTGGACATCAATCCAACCATTAGGGTCACTTCAGATGAGGGGCTGCTCATTTCTGCTCAAGAGCAATGCAATGCCGGAATGACATGTCAGGAAGTACTGTGCGCCCTCAACTACCGTGGCAGATGATGTCGCGGACTCACGCCAAAGCGCTTTCTAAATGCCGCAGAAAAATTGCTGCTGTGCCGATACCCGGCAAGCAGTGCGACTTTTTCGATAGACTCGCCCTGCTCCAGATAGCGTTGTGCCACCTGCAGTCGATACTCACGGATGCACGCCATAATGGGCATGTTAAATTTCAGTTGAAATTTCTTCCTGAGTGCACTTTCACCCATCTCTGCAAACTGTGACAAAGACTCCATGGTATGAGGCTGCCAGGGGTTTCGATAAATATACTCGCGCAAGGCACTCAGGCGTTCGTGATCCCGGCGATTCAGCCTGTCACTGCTGTGCCAGTCATGCGAACCATCCGCGACCGCTCTGACACGTGCCAGCAATTGCAGCCCCAATGCCTCGTACACCAGACCGCCGACACTTTCATCCTGTGCCAGTTGCAGCTGCAGCCGTACACTTTCAAGAAATGCATTGTCCTGCGCAGCGATTGAGAACGTGGGTGGGGCGGCTTCCAGAACCGGCTGCAGTTTATCGGTGAATGGCGAGTTCTCCACTTCCCGATTATCTACCACCACATCCAGTGCTGCCAGCCGAGTGCCGGGCAGATAATGGGTCTGCATGCGTTCATTGTGATAACGGGTATTGATTCCACAAGCCGGCCCTACTGTCTGCAATGGAGAGCGTTCCATGCCAATTCGCAACTGTCCATTGAGCAGCATCGCAAACGAATATGCATCGTGCAGATGTGAATGCGCATAGTAAGGGACCAGAAAATGGATATCTGTGTGCAGCAGCGTCACACCCTTGCACAGGGTGTGCTCATGTACATGACCATAAGCCAGCGTCTCCTGATGGCGAGTGGGATCCTGCACGATCGCGTCGGGCAGACAATGAGTGACGCCGTACTGCTCGCCATACTGGACAAAATCCTCGTAGGTAAACGCTCTGGTCATAAATAACTGTTCAGGGAGGTCTGATTAAAGGAATCTGATTAAAGGAATCTGATTAACGGAAACTGATTAATGGTTAACGAAATCGGGTCAATGAAATCTGGTTAATGAAATCTGGTTAATGGAATCCGATTAATGGAGACTGATCACAGGCTTCGAGTCAAAGTGATCTGGCTAAAAGTAGCGGATCGCGAGAATCCGGCTACTGCGCTCGACTAAAAAACTGGTGCCCGTTTACAAGACATCAGGTGACAAAAAGCAGTAACAGGCGGCGACCACAGGGTCACGGCAGCACTGAAATTTGGACAGATTTGCAACATATCACCTGTGCTTTTTGGCATATTTCATATGAATTCTGACATTATTGCAATAATTTGTGCATTATAAATAATAATCATTCCTATTTGTGTTGCACATTGATTTTAAGGACTTTTTTCCATCATGACCCCGTCCACGGTTCGCATTCCTGCGGTCCCCAGAATTTTATACGTTGCCGTACTCGCCCTGCTTTCTGCCACCGGTGCACACGCCCAGACTCAGACTGAGCAGGATCAGTCCAATACCACGCCTGTTACGCAACTTGGCATTATTCGTGCCACCAGCGATGCCACATCCACAGAACCGACTACCGGTTTCCAGTCAACGGTCAGCCGTGCAGCCAGCCGAGCCGATATGGAGTGGAATGAAACACCACATTCAGTATCTTCCCTGACACGGGATCGCATCGACGGGATTGGCGCGACAACGGGAACGGATGCCCTGCGCTATACGCCTGGCGCGTTTACCGGTCTGGTCGGCGCAGCCACACGTTACGATTACATCAGTCTTCGTGGCTTCAACGAAAACAGTACGGACAACCTGAATCTGGACGGTCAGAAAGTTCTGAGCGATTCCGGTACCTACAGTTCCGTTCAGATCGATCCCTTTTCCCTTGAGCGCATCGACGTCTATCGCGGCCCCACCAGCGTGCTGTATGGCCGCAATTCTCCCGGTGGTCTTGTTTCCTACAGTTCCAAGCGCCCTCTGGATGAGCCCTATCATGAAATCATCGGCGGAATCGGCAATAACGGCCAGCGGATTCTGGGCTTTGACACCACAGGCCCGATTGACAAGGACGGCAATGCCGCGTACCGCATTGTTGGGATCACGCGCAACAGCGAAACGCAATTTGTGAATAATCGCGTAGAACGATATATGATTGCACCCTCGCTCAAATTCAGACTGGGTGAAAACAGTCGTCTGCTGCTGCAGGGCTACTTCCAGAAGGATCCCAGCACGGGCTTTCATAGCGGATATCCCGCAGACGCCACCATCAATACCGATCACAATGGCCGTCGCATTTCGCCAAACTTTTCGGATGACGACGAAGGCGGAAAATTCAGTCGCACGCTTTCCATGCTGGGCTATCAGTTCGAGCATGACTTTACGCCAAACCTGACCTTCAAAAACTCCTTCCGCATGACCAGTCTGAAGTCCAAAATGGCGCAGTTCTACGGTTATGGCTGGTATGACGAGAATTCCCTCAACCGCTATTATGCCGGCGGGTATGAAGAGCTCGAAGCCTATCAGTTTGATACGTCCCTGACAGGCGTTTTCCACACAGGCGCTGCATCACATGAAGTGATTGCCGGTTTTGATTATCAGGATCGCAATACCAGCGGCCAATGGGATGCAGGGATGGCCAATCCGCTTGATGCGTTTGATCCCGTCTATGGCAATCCTGGTCTGAATATTTATTACAACGAACCATTTGACCGCAAGCTGGAACAGTTTGGTCTGTATCTGCAGGACACCGTGCGGTATCGCGGCCTGACCGGTCTCTTCAGCATTCGTCATGATGTGGTAAATCTTGACAATCGTAATCCGCTGCTGGGTACCAAATCGGGCTATAAAGGCAACAAAACCACTTACCGTGCAGGCTTGAGCTATGCGCTGGGCTACGGCATTTCTCCGTATGCCAGCTACAGCGAATCGTTCAATCCTAACGGCTATACCGATGTGAATGGTCAGGTACTGCCGCCCACCGAAGCACGTCAATACGAAGTGGGTGTGAAATACCAGCCCAGCGAACATGTCATGCTGTCTGCGGCCTACTACGATCTGAAACAGGAAAATGTAGCAGCCCGTGAATCGTCAGCCACGACCTGGTACGTACCCCTGGGTGTGGTGCGCGCACGTGGTATCGAACTGGAAGCCAATGCCAATGTCACGGATAACCTGACTGTGACTGCCAGCTACACCATGAATAACATGAAACTGGAGAAAGGCGACAATGCGGGCAATCGTCCGTTCCAGGCGCCCAAACAAATGGCCAGCGTATGGGGCCGCTACGGCTTTGACAATGGACTGGCACTGTCTGTCGGTGTTCGCTACGTTGGTAAAAGCTGGGCAGACAACGAGAATACCGTTGAAGTTCCCGCCTATACGCTCGTTGACGTGGGCGCCGAGTATGACATGGGTCGTCTGAACTCGAATCTGAAAGGCTCATCCGTACGTCTGAATGTGAATAATCTCACGAACAAAACCTACGTTGCGTCATGCGCGACAACGAATTACTGCTACTATGGCGAGAAGCGCAATATTATGGCGACCTTCAGCTATAAATGGTAATTCAGCAAGATATTTCCCTCTTCGAACAGATGCAACAGGCGCTCCGGCGCCTGTTGCCGGTTTCAACGGTTCCTTTTCAGTCACCTGCCGCCCAGACTTTCGGGCAGGTTCGACCAGAAGCATTACGTCTGTTATATGACGATGTGGTCAGACTGCATCCCGAAGCCGGCCGTCACTACTGGAACGCCCACACCTGGCGTACCAGTATGTGGGTGCCTGTCTACTGTACGATTCTTGCCTTTGAACATTTTCATTGCATGGTCGATGCCCGACAGATGCAGGTTTTGTATGCCGAGGGGCTCGCCAAAGAGATATTTGTTCCTGCCGAAGCGATCTCGCAAGGCATTTCAGATGAAATAGTGCCGGCCAGGGCGTTGTCAGAAGCGCTGGATAACATACGTGCGGCCCTGAGCTGCATTACACCCGTACCGCCAAAGCTTGCCGGCAGACATACGGCCGATAGCATTCTTGCCGCGTTGCTGCTGTATTATCACGACTTGTCTGAATATGACAATCAGCATATCCGCCAGCGAGGCGAATGCTGGCTCGGCGCCATGGGCCTGTCTGCGGAAAGTGGTTATCTGGATATTGATATGAGCAGCTACGGCCTGCCTGACCGGATTGCATTGAACCGTCGCGTGTGCTGCCAGTATTTCCGCTGTGCCAATGCGGTCCTGTGCAGCAACTGCCCTAAAATTCCAATGGAACAGCGCCTGCCGCTGCTGGCTCAGGGATGGGCAGAACATGACAAGGCACGTGCCGATGCCGAGGCGGACGCAGACGATAAAACAAACACTGACGCCGACGCGCACGCAGAGGAAAAAGCCTGATCGGTCTTAGTGGTCCAGCCCGTCAAGAAAAGACAGAATGGCACTGCCATAGGTATCCAGCTTGTGCTGACCCACACCATTGACCATCGACAGATCGCCCAGCGTTGATGGTTCAAGCTCTGCTATCTCTGCCAGCGTATCATCCTTGAAAATCACATAGGCCGGCACGCCATGTTCTTTGGCAATCTCGCGCCGCCACTGCCGCAGGCTTTCAAAACGCCGCTGGGCGGGTGCTGACAGGTGACGGGTTTCGCGCTTGCCTTTGGGCATGATGTTGCGCGAACGAGCTGCGGCACGAGCTGATTCCTTGCGCATCATCAGGACTTCTTCCCCTTTGAGCACAGCCCGGCTTTTTTCAGTAAGTGCCAGTGTTCCATAGCCTTCGCCATCCACGGTCA
>JBEBTQ010000141.1:0-8190 GCA_040393685.1 Advenella kashmirensis
AAACGCGACGAGGCCAACGCAATTCCCAGTGCATCCAGAAAGTGTTCCTTGGCAAGTGTGGTGACGTCAGCAGGAATATCATTGACGGACAGATTGAGTATGAATTTGGCGATCTCTCTGGCTTCTGTTGAGGCTATTGGAGTGCTATCGGTTTTTACTGCTGCGGCGGTGTTGCCCATGTCAGGTGGCTCCAGTCAGGAATTTAAATGTAGGGTGTGCCAATGCGTTCGTCTTTATCTATCCGATAAATTTGTGCGGACGACGCTCTGTTTTGAACGTGTTGTTCATGTTGGAATCTGAATCTCCAGCAGCGGTGCGTGCTGTTGCGCACCGAAAGTGTCGCGTTCTCCGACCGTACCCTGGCCCCAGTTACGGCGCAGAGTAAGTTTGAACGCCATGGCAGGGTCAAAGAACATGCAGACCTGCACGTCCTTGTCTTCGACGCCATATAACTTTGCCATTTTCTCACGTGTCAGCGCATCGCTTCGTTTCACGCGCTCATATTGTTCCTTTGTATCAAAAATAATATCAAATGTGATTTCGAAAGGACCGGCGTTTTTGCTGCGAATCACTTTTGCGATATTCTTCAAAGTTGTGTCTGCCATTTCAGATTTCCTTGTATCGAATGGGAAAGAAGCCGGCTGGATCGTCAATTTTCGCCAGATGGTAGATTGAAAATTCGCAGACAGGTCCAATGGGATTTTCGGGTGGATTCAAGGGGATTGCGAAATTGCCAGCGGTTGCGAGCTGACCGGGATATGGCATGTGTAATACCGTGATCCTTACGCTGCTGCAAATTGCATTTGCCAGTTCCTGCGATTGTGCGGTCACTTCGCCGAGCAGGCCGACTTCGTGAGGAACCACGTCTTTTAGCGGCTCCTGCTCACCCATCACGCCGTTCTTGCCGTAAACGTGAAATGTCAGATTCGCGGCGCCGGATGCAAGCTCGGGATAGGTGGCTTCGGTGCGCTCGCGAACCCGGTTCAGGAAATCATCCAGCTGGCCAATCAGAATTGAATCGCGGATGCCGCCAATAAAAATCGTTCGATGTCCGACAATGGATGCGCCTTCAATTTTTATACGGTACGTTGATGACGGACGAAATATGCTGCCGCTGATTCGTACCCGACGGTCATTCAAAGCTTCGTAGCGTGCACCGCTCAGGTCCAATTCACCTCCCGGACCTGGCAACAGGTCGGGTCGCGATTTTTCATAAAGCGTATGCGCGGCGACCGAGCTGGGTGTACAACGTTCAGCAGGATTCATCGGCTCCAGGTCGAAGCTGTCCTTGCGTACAGTCGCAACAATCACACGGCCTTTGGGTTCCGCACAGTTGGCTCCGCATTCAACGATTTTTCCCATATGCCAATACACGCCAGGATCAATGCCATGCATCTGGCACAGGGCTGCATAAGGGGAGGGGTCATACGAGCGGCCACTGATAATGATATCGGCATCTGGGTATGTCTCCAGCGCCTTCACATAAGGTTCAGCTCCCATTTGCGCCACCAGGTTCACTGCCGAATCGATGCTTTCCGGCGTCAACTGATCGTGCGGGCCGCAGGGTTCTACTTGTTTATCCGCTAGTCGTTGATGCAGCCAGGCTTTGTCCACGTTGGAATAAATGGCAGCGATTTTGAAATGGTAGTCCTTTTCATTTGCCAGTTCACGGATAATTTCGATCATGTCATCCACATGCTGGTCAATACCCGGTCCGCCCGCCGAACTGATGAATAATCGGATTTTGCGTTCGGCACATGCCTTGAGCAGTATCGACAGATCACGTATGTATGCTTCGCGCGTGACTAACATGCGTCCCAATCCCAGCTGGTATGGTCCTGGATCGGTCGATCCTGAATCCACGATCATCGCATCAACGCCCAGGTCGATGCCACGCCAGAAGTGCTCTTCGGGAATGCCGTAACCCAGCATGCCCTGTGGCGTCAATATTTTGAGCTCTTCTGTCATCACGCTGCCTCTTTTTTATTTTTGCTCCAGGCATTTACACCGGGCCTGGCGATGCCCAGGGTATCCCGCAAGGTATTGCCGGAATATTCCTTGCGGAAGATGCCACGTCGCTGCAGTTCAGGCACAACCAGTCTCGCGAAATCTTCGTATGAACCCGGTACATTGGTGGCTGAAAAAACAAAGCCGTCGCAGGCACTTTCGAACCACTCCTGCATCTGGTCAGCAACTTGAGTTGCGGTACCGACGAAGGTGGGGCCCTCATTCAGGGTGCCGCGGCCGGAAAACTCTACGAAGTCCTTCACTGAAGGATTCTTTTTGCCGCTTTTCGCAATGACCTTGTCACGCAAACTGTGCCAGGAGACGGCGGCAAGCTCTTCATCCGAAAACGGCTTCTCGTAGGGTCGTTTGGAGAAATCCACATTCAATACTTCACAAAGCAGCGCAAGGGAATCTATGGGGCGTGCCAGAGATTTCGTCAGTTCGTATTGTTCCTGGGCCTGAGTAGCGGTATCTCCAACGATGATTTTGACGGCTGGTGCAACTTTGACCTGAGAAGGATCACGGCCCGCGTTATCGACGGCGGACTTCAGAAATTCGTATTGCTTGCGCCCGGCTTCCAGTGACGGGTAAGAGGCAAAGACCAGCTCAGCCCATCGTGATGCAAACGCCATGCCTCTGCCACTCTGACCGGCCTGCAGCAGGACCGGATGGCCCTGTGCAGAACGTGGCACGGTAAGAGGTCCCTTGGATCGCAGGAATTTTCCTTTGTAATCGAGTCTGCGCACTTTGAAGGGATCGGCGAACCTGTCGTTTTCCTTATCCAGGATCAGGGCATCATCATCCCAGCTATCCCAAAGTCCGGTGACGATTTCAAGAAATTCGTCGGCACGGTCGTAACGAAGATCATGTTCAAGATGCTCTTCGTATCCGAAATTCTCGGCTTCGGAGTTATTCAATGAAGTGACAACGTTCCACGCCACTCTTCCCGCAGTCATCAGATCAAGCGTCGCGAACAGACGGGCGACATGGTACGGTTCATAGTAGGTGGTCGAATAGGTTGCGCCAAGTCCCAGGTGCGACGTGACAGCGGCCATTGTCATCAGGACCGTTGTTGGATCAAGCTTGACTGCGCGGATCCCGTTCGCCACAGTTTCTCGATGATCGTCTCCGTAAATATCGGGCATGGCGAGCCGGTCGTCAAAGAAAGCCATATCGAACTTAGCGTCTTCCAGCGTCCGGGCGATTCGTTGATAGTAGGCCGGCGAGGTAAAGTCACCCATGGAAGACGGGTGACGCCATGAACCGACATAGTTGGAACAGTTCTGTGCCTGCATGAAAGCAATCAGGCTCATCTGGCGCTTGGCTTGTGTCATAGTAATTCCTGGTTATAAATTGATTGTTGGGAGAGTTGGTCAGTCGATGTGAGCGCCTGACGCTTTGACTGCTTCTCCCCAGCGTTGCATTTCCTTGGCGAGAAACCGGGCGAAGTCATCTGCCGTCCCGCCGCGCACAGAAGAGCCTGCGGTATGGTAATGAGCAATCGCTTCCTTGGATTTCAGGGCTTCATTGAGCGCGCTGTTCATCTTGTCAATAATGGGGCGGGGCGTGGACTTACGTGCAAGGACACCGGCCCAGGTCGAAGCCTCAAAATCTTTCAGTCCCTGTTCCTGCAGTGTAGGGATGTCTTTCGCCTGTGGCAGACGTTCGCGCACGCTGATACCGAGCGCACGTACGCGTCCCGCCTGAATATGCGGCAGGACCGCAGTGGATGTGTCAAAGGCAAATTGCACCCGTCCGCCGATAAGATCCGTCATCATTGGCGAGGATCCTTTGTAGGGCACATGTAGCATCTGCATTCCGGTCTGACGCTTAAGCATCTCCATCGCTATATGCTGCGTAACGCCATAACCACTGGAGCCGTATGAAATTTCGCCTGATTTGCTTTTCACATATGCGATCATTTCTTCCAGATTATGAACAGGTGTCTCCATATTGGTTACCAAGAACATGGGACTTTCATTCAGCAGAATGATGGGCTCGAAATCTTCTCGTGGGTTGTATGGCAATTTTTTGTACAGTGCCGGATTAATTGCCAGAGTTCCCGTTGAGCCATATAAAAGTGTGTATCCGTCGGCAGGTTCATTTTTAACGTATTGGTGAGCAATGATTCCTGCCGCGCCAACCCGGTTATCGACATAAATGCTCTGCTTGAGCACTTTACTCGTCGCGTCGGCGATCAATCTGGCCCCGACGTCAGATGCCTGTCCGGGTGGGAATCCCACCACAAAGCGCACGGCACGCGAAGGATAATTGTCTGCTGATTCACTGGCTGTCGCTGAGCGAATGCCTGCGAGCGCTAGCGGGGATGCGGCGAGAGCCTGTGCGAAGGCGCGTCTGGTGATCATGAAGTCTCCTGGTTGTATGTTGTGGTTATGATATTCAGTACTGCTGTAAAAACCGACTTTTTCTAAAGCATGTCATCTGGTCCTGCTACTTAACTTCATCGGTGCTGATGTAAACACAATTGCGATATTTTCGATATTCCGTCACGCGGCGGCGCGCCAGCCCAGCCTTTCCGAAATGGCGCGAGCTGCCTTCGCCAACGTCGTGGGGACAATGCCGTCTCTATCAGGCGCAAGCCGATCTGCCGGCGACGTCAGCGATAGTGCCATCACCATGCGTCCCTGTGCGTTGAAGATTGGTGCGCTGAATGCATTGACAACCACTTGATGAAAGGGAGATGTTCGTTCTGCGGCCGCACGCGCGATGCCGTGAATCTTTGCCTGCTCAACTTCTGTCTCAAATAACTGACGCTGTTTCAATGCTTCGTGCGCGTCACAGCAACTGGTCACCAGATCTTCTTCAATGAGTGTGTTCATGATCTCTTCCGGTTGAAACGCCGCAAATGCACGTCCTGTTGCCGATCGAGTGATGCTCATGACCAGACCAGTACGCAGATTCTGACTTACGGGCTGGCGCGAAGGTTCCCAGCGAATGGCGGTAGGACCGCGATTTCCCCATACCGCCAGACACAAGGTGTATTGACCAAGCTGTTCACAGATCTCGGGCAGGGCGGCGGTAGCCAGACGAATGGCTTCGACATCTCCCAGACTGGATCCGCCCAGGTCCAGACTTACCGGACCCAGATCGTGTGCATAGGTGACCATATAGCGTCCACCGCCAAAGGCGAGTGGTTTGCAATCCTGACGCGCTGAGATTTTTTCAACCTGGCCTAGAAATACAACATGATCTCCACCCGGATAAGCCGCGACCTTTCGGCATTCAAGATGTGCGGCACAGCCGTCCAGAACAGGGGCTCCGCCTATCCCATTGCGAAAGCCGATTTCCGAGAATTTATCATCGCGGCTTTTGGCAAAATGATTGGATATGTCAACCTGGTTGTCCGCAAGAATATTGATCACAAAGTGATCATTGTCGCGAAACGCAGGATGACTGCTGGAACTTGTGGATTGACTCCAGAGAACGAGGGGAGGGTCAATGGAGACTGAGCTGAACGAATTTGCCGTCACGCCGTAGTGCCTGCCCGCAGCATCCTGAGTGGTCACAACGGTCACGCCGGTAACGAACGTTCCCAGTACATCTCTGAAAGCCCGTTGATCAAAAGTTATTGCATCTGTCATTCGATTTCTCCCTTCTGCTCGATATGACACTTGTCTTGTGTCATTGGAAGAAAGTGTATTGGGCGGACAGAGAAAAGAGAAATTGTGGGTATCAATCCATTTATAGGTATGGCCTATAAATAGGAGGCTATTTCAGTTGTGTTTATTCCGGCATGGGCGGCGGGTTCACCATCGCCTGTTTGAGATACTGACAAAAGCTTTGAACGGTTGTGCCGGGTCTGGCGTTGCGCAGGGTGACAATACCGAATGCACGCGTCAGTCTGATATCACTCAGCTCAACGGCCACATGCCCGGCTCGCTGGCTACGGCGTGCCATGGAACGAGTCAGCAGTGTAATACCCATTTTGGCATCAAGCATGCCCAATAAGGTTGCAAGATTGCTGGCAGACATGGCACGGCGCAGTTTTAATTGCTGAAGACCCAGGGATTCGCCAATACGAGCCAACATGGGTTCGTATTGTTCAAGCATGAGAATAGGGTAAGTCACAATTTCCGAAAGCGAAACTTCCTTTTTGCTGGCCAACACATGTTCCGCTGGTACGACCAGAACCATGTCGTCTTCTCGTATGGGGTCAAAGTCAAAACGCGGGTCTCCGCCTTCAAGTGAAAGTACCGCGATATCCGCCGCGCCTTCCTGCAGGGCTTTGAGGGCATCCTGGTAACGCAGGTCGCGCAGGTCAACCTGAACAGTCGGGAACTGCTGACAATAGTCATGAATAATGGGTGGTAAGGTCATCGCGGCAAGCATTGGTGTTGCTGCTACGATCACCCGCTGCCGCGCAGATTCAGCATCGCGCCGAAACTTCTCCACAAGCTGACGTAACCCCTGCAAGGCTGATG
Organism: Advenella kashmirensis; assembly: GCA_040393685.1. Lineage (GTDB taxonomy): Bacteria > Pseudomonadota > Gammaproteobacteria > Burkholderiales > Burkholderiaceae_B > Advenella > Advenella kashmirensis_C. The sequence goes on from JBEBTQ010000141.1 coordinate 6,450, forward strand.
TCGCTTCGTCCAACAGCTGTTCTCCCTGCGTCGTCAGTTTGATGCTGCGCGTGGTTCGCACCAGAAGTTTCGTTCCCAGCATGCTTTCCAGACGTTGGATTCGACTTGTCACAGATGGCTGTGTAATGTGCAGATGTTCAGCAGCAAGGCTGAAGCTACCCAATTGCGCCACCGCAATGAACGTCTCAAGATGGGAGAGCTCGAATCGCATGGACGATGCCATCAGGTGTGTATCTGCGTTTTGTCTTGTTTTATCTGGCATTGCAGGTTCCGGGAAACTGAGCGAAGATTTATTGTTCTTATTGGTGACCGAGTATAACCGGCGAAATGCTTATTCTACTTGATGGCGGGTATTGAAAATGCGCGGTTTCGGGAGACGTTTCAAACGAACATTACTTATCTGCCTGATCCTGGACAGGCTTACTGCAGACGACTTCAATATTATGCCCATCTGGTCCAATAATAAATGCCGCATAGTAATGCGCATGATATTGCGGACGCAAACCCGGAGCGCCATTGTCCTTGCCGCCAGCCTGCAGCGCCTTTTTATGGAAATCATCAACTTGCTGGCGGTTTTCTGCAGCAAATGCCAGGTGGAGATGCGCAGGCTTCTCCTCTGTCTGGAACAGGCATAGTGACACATTGCTTTTCGAGATTAGCTCTACGCCGTAAGAGGGTGCCCCCTCAGCGCCCTTCACGATTCCGATAGGCTCAAGCGCCTGGAGAAAGAACGCTTTGCTTGCTTCGTAATCGCTGACTCCAAATTTCACATGATCGAACATCGCAAATCCTCAATAAAGTGGACGGAAATTATCGTTATTCGCACCATGCTAACATTGCTTGTCGAAGGGGTCATGCTTGCAGAGCTTTCTGTCGTATACCATAACTATACGTCGTAAATTTTATAGTGCTAATGCTAAGCGTATTTGAAATCTCGAGTTGTTATATGCTGCGCTTAGCCGTCGCAGGCAGTGCGCCATGTTTATTGAAGACGCTTGCATTAAGAGGTCGTTATGTCTGGCTTGATGCGAAGACTCGGCAAGGACTAACCATTTGAGGGCATACTTCTGTCATGAGTAAAACAGTGTTTGATTTCACAGATGAGGAAATGGCCCAACGGCTGCCGGTATGGACGGTGCTAACTGATATTTTTGTGAATGTCGATCAAACAAAGGAAGAGTTCAAGATGGATACGAACTACATCGCACTCAAATTGTCGAAATTAGGACTTTCCATACAATCCCTGGAAGAAATATTGAAAGATGAGATTGGGCCGATATTCGCGTGCAATTTCAGCATTTTTATGTCTTTTCCAGAAACTCAGGGATGGAGTGCAGAAGATGTAGAAGTGATAATGAAGAATCATCGAGCCCAAAAAAATACGCTAGATGGTTTGTGGCACAAATTATTTAAAAAGAATCCTTTCAAGAATGTAACAGTGGCGAAGCGTTGGGCCGCGATCAAAAAAAGATTGAAAGAGATGGGCACACCCGAGTTATCCAATCCACAGTTGGATGAATGAGGAGACGTGACCTGGGGTGGTTGGATCTGACGACGCGCTAAAAGCAAAACCAATACTGTGCGGTATTTTTCGGAACAATCAGACTTGAATGAAGGGAGGGGGGAAGATGCGAAGGCAAAAATAAAAACGGCCCAAGCACTTAATATGCATGAGCCGTTTCTGAAGCTGGTTGCGGGGGCAGGATTTGAACCTACGACCTTCGGGTTATGAGCCCGACGA
>JBEBTQ010000142.1:0-8177 GCA_040393685.1 Advenella kashmirensis
TTCGATATCGGCAAATGCAAGGCTGTTGACACCTGTAAATTGCAGCGAACGGAATAAGCCACAGATCAAAATCAATGAACCCATTAATAACACAGGCGTGTTATCCACAAAGAATGCATTTGAAATAGTCATTAAACCGGTCAGGGTGCCATTGATGATGAGAACTTTACGAAATCCCCAGCGGGCGTAGACCGACGTGGCAATGAATTTCATCATCAATGAACCAATTGCAATTGAAAAGGTAATCATGCCACTGGCCAATGGTGAGTAGCCAAACCCTACCTGAAACAACAGTGTCAGCAGAAAGGGCATCGCTCCCACTGACAGTCGTGTCATGTTTCCGCCGATAACTGAAGCTGAAAAAGTGGGAATTTTCAGAAGCGACAAATCGATAATCGGATCGGAATGACGTTTGGCATGTCTCACGTAAAGCAATGAGCACACCAGACCGGTACACAACAGAAGCAAAGGATACAAATATCCACTGGTATGGTTGCCAATCGCTTCGATACCTATCACAAATGTGGCCATGCCTACGCTGCTCAGAAGAAAGCCGATCCAGTCAAGTCGTGGCTTTTTCTCACTGCGATACTCAAAAACGTATCTGATCACAAGTGCAATACCAATAATTGCAATCGGGATATTGATCAGAAATATCCAGTGCCAGGATGCATAGGTAACCAGAAAACCACCTAGCGGCGGGCCCAGTATGGGGCCGAGCAGGGCGGGAATAGACAGAAAGGAGGTGGCTTTCAGAATCTGGTTGCGCGGAATGGTGCGCAGCATAATGATCCGGCCTACCGGCACCATCATTGCACCTGCAATACCTTGAATAAAGCGCGAAACGGTCAGCGATGCAACATCCCAGGAGAGGGCACAAGTCAGTGATGTCAGGGCAAACAGCGAAATTGCAAAAATGAACAGGCGCCTGGCCCCGAATCGATCGGCTGCCCAGCCACAGACAGGCACAAAGACCGCTGCGGCAAGAAGGTAGGCTGTGATTGCCACATTCATGCGCACGGGCGTTGAATTCAGTGAGATAGCCATTGCCGGCAGGGCGGTCGCCACCACCGTTGCATCGAGCATCTGCATAAATAAAGCACAGCCCACGATGAACGGGATGAGTTTGATCGCAATTTCCTGATTGACGGGAGCTAAGCGTTTCATGTGAATTTATATCTCCTGGCGAGCAGCCGGTACAGTGGTCCGGTTACCAGTAAAACAAATACCATCCTGGAGACGTGAAATGCAGTGACCACCGGAGGTCCCAACTGCAATACTTTCGCGGTAATGGTCATCTCTGCGATTCCGCCCGGGCTATTGGCTAAATACAGCGTTGCCAGCGGAATATCGGAAATCAGTGTCAACAGCAGACAGAATAAGACGGCCAGACCAAGAGAACCAATACATACCATTGCAACGACACCCAGATATTTTGGTGCACGCCTGAAAAAATCCGGGCCGAATTTGTCACCCAGTGACCAGCCAATGAACATTTGACCCACGTGCTGGATCTCTGGCGGTATGACAGACAGCTCAATATGGTTGCTGGTGAGAATGGTCATAATGAACAGTGGACCAAGCACCCAGGGGTTCGGAATACGCAGTTTCCCAAACAGGAAACCAAACACACTCGTGATAATGACCATTAATGCAAAGCCGCTATATGAAAACGCGGTCGCATAAAGCGTATTGGCGTTCAATCCGTGCAGTCCCAGGAACTTGTAGACGAATGGGACAATGACCACAACCAGAAGAACGCGCAGACTGTGGGCAGACGCCACCCGGTCAATTCGGGCATGATTCCTTTCAGCAAGATTTGCCATCTCGCTTGCGCCACCAATGGCTGAAGCAAACCACGCTGTTTTGAAATCAACATCAGCCCATCGCCTGAGCATCAGTGCACCGGAAGTGCCCAGGAAAAGGGCAAAGAGCATTCCAAGCACAATTGCAAATGTGTTATCCAGGACGATTCTCAATACTTCGTCTGTGAAATAAAGACCCAGCGAAGTACCAATGACCCACTGACCCATGCAGCGAAACGCGACATGAGACTGCGTTCTGGCGCCGCGTAACTTGGTAATGGCAGTCAAAAGCAGCGGCCCGATCATCCAGGGCAATGGCAGGTGCAACCAGTTCGCCAGCAAAGCACCAGCAAGTGCGAACAGGAACCCCGCCAGATAGCGCTGCATCTTACTCCAGGAAATTGATGACTATTGAGTCCTCATTGTACGATTTTGTTGGGAAAAATGCGAAGGAAAACTGTATAAATTGAAAAGTCTTATATAAGACTCATGCGATAACGTGGTATCCATGCCAACGGGAATTCAGACTGTGCAGATGCTCAACTCGCGCGCTGCTAGCGGTTTTGCGGTATGTTCAGCTATCGGCCTGCTGACAGATCAATTCAATGAGTTGCGCAATGGGATCCGACATCAGCGACTCCTGCCGATGCAATAAGCCGATTTCACGATAAAAGGTATGCGGTCCAAGGTCTATCGCGCGAATATTTTGCGGCCAGTGCGCAAACGCGGCTGTCTGGGGAAAAAGAGCGATTCCGGCGCCATGCCCGACCAGTCTGGCAATGGCTTCCAGTTCATCACATTCGCAGATTTCCCGCGGTGATATATGCATGTCTCGCAGAAAGCGCTCCACCTGGCGTCCGCCGAAAGAGGCCCGATCATAACGAATGAAGGGTTGTTCTGCGAGAATCTGTGGCCAGTCGTCGCCGCCGACTTGTGTCGGAACAATAAGTCGAAAGGGCTCGCGGACCAGAACCCGCCACTGCAAATCGCTTTGAAGCTGAAATGGCGGTCGTACGATCGCAGCCAGATCCAGGTCGCCTGCATCTACCAGATGGACCAGATCCATTGATACGCCGGGAATAATATGTGTATGACAACCGGAATATGATTGATGAAATTTTGCCAGGGCAGTCGGCAGCAACGTCCGCTGCATTGTTGCAATTGCGCCGATGTTTATTTGTATGGCTTGCGGATTCTCCCTGGGCGCTGCACCCAGATTGTTATATAGCTGAATCAGTTCCTGCGCCTGCTGTAATAATTGTTTGCCTTTCGCGTTGATTCTGGCGGACCGGCCTTTGCGATCAAAAATTTCGAAGCCCAGCTCAGACTCCAGGCGCTGCATCTGCGCGCTGACCGCTGCCTGAGTTAGCCCGATCTTGTGAGCGGCGCCGGCAAACGAGCCTTCCCGTGAAATAGCGATAAAAGTTCTAAGTTCGCGAATCATGAGGGATATTATATAAATAATATTTGAGTAACTTATAAATATATATTGATATTATTTTTGTAATAGGGGAATTACAATGAAAATCAAAGGGTATTTGTTTTGCCCAATGAGAACCCATCTTGAAATTACCAGCATGAACTAGCGTTGACCAGTATGAAGCAGCGTTAGGTAATCTTCTTCATCAGAATTGACGCTTTCTCAGAACTGCCTCATTGAGCGTCAGTACTGCATCCTCGTATATATTGCTGCGTTGATTCCAATCCGGTCCTCAACAATCACGCTAAAAATCATCCATAAGGAAAAAGTAATGAGTCTGTCCCCCTTTCATCTGGCTATCCCTGTTTTTGACCTGGCAGCGGCGCGCAACTTTTACGGCGAAGTCTTCGGACTCGCGGAAGGCCGTTCCAGCGATCAATGGGTCGATTTCGACTTTTACGGGCATCAGCTGGTCATTCACGAGCATCCAAAGACGGCAAGCCAGGAAGTTGCACACACCAATGCTGTCGACGGTCACAACGTCCCGGTACCTCATTTTGGAATCGTACTTGAATGGGATCAGTGGGAAGCGCTGGCAGAGCGTCTGAAATCACGCAATACCGAATTTGTGATTGAGCCGCATATCCGTTTCAAAGGTCAGGTTGGTGAACAGGCCACGATGTTTTTCTTTGATCCCTGTGGCAATGCCCTGGAATTCAAGGCGTTCAAGGATATGAGCCAGCTGTTTGCCAAATAATCTGTCCTTGCGGCCCATCCATGCGGCGCTTTGCAGCGACGACTAGCGATGAACGCTGACTACGGGCGAAAAAAATGCCCGCACAGAGTGCGGGCAAGTGGCTGAGATTCAATTCTAGCACCATTTACAGAAAAGTCTATGGGTTTGCAGTCATATATTAATTCGATTGTGATATAGCGGAATTTCGAGAGAGGCGTTCCTTTGTGTGCGGGCGGCCTTCAACCGGTATCGATGTTCGCGAAAAGCCGCCACCGCCAAAAATTTCGAATGCAATGAATAAAAAGAACCTGAACACTGGCACCCAGCCAGATTAGCAACGCGCAACGCACGCTTTCGGACGCGTTTCGACCTGATCTGCACCTCATTGCAGCCTGAAATTACCGATATAATAGGTCAACGATTTCCAGTCTATTTATATGTCTTCACCAGTCAACGACCCTATTGTTGCTATCGCTACCGCCCCGGGCCGCGGCGGTATTGGCGTGGTCCGTATCTCCGGACCGGATCTCAGAGCGGTGATATCCGAGCTTTTTGGCCGCCATCTCGACGCGCGGCACGCCTATTTCCTGCCTTTTACCGACAGCGAAGGCAAACCCATCGACGAAGGCATCGCGCTTTATTTTCCCGCGCCACACTCATACACCGGTGAGGATGTGCTGGAACTGCAGGGACATGGCGGACCAGCCGTTCTGAAACGCATTCTGGATCGCTGCCTGCAGGTAGGGGCATCCATACGCATGCGGCACGCAGAGCCGGGCGAATTTACACAGCGCGCTTTTCTGAACAATCGACTGGATCTGGCACAGGCCGAAGCCGTCGCAGATCTGATTGATGCTTCGTCTGAAGCCGCCGCTAGAAGCGCGATGGCCTCGCTGAGTGGATCATTTTCTGCTCAGGTAAACAATCTGGCTGATCAGATCATTCATCTGCGCATGCTGGTCGAGGCAACGCTGGACTTTCCTGAAGAAGAAATCGAATTTCTGGAAAAGTATCAGGCTCGGGAAACGCTGGGCGGAATCATCAGCGATATGGCGTCGCTGGTGGCACAGGCGCGCCAGGGCATGATTCTGCGTGAAGGTCTGCACGTTGTGCTCGCAGGCCAGCCAAATGTGGGCAAATCCAGCCTACTGAATGCGCTGGCTGGCGATGATATTGCAATTGTGACTCCCATCGCAGGAACCACACGCGATAAAGTGGCGCAACAGATTCATATCGAGGGTGTGCCAATACATATCGTGGACACGGCAGGTTTGCGTGAAACAGATGATACCGTCGAGAGCATAGGTATCGCACGTAGCTGGGCGGAAATTGAAAAGGCAAATGTGATTATCCATTTGCACGACGCGCGTACGCCCAACGATGAGCTTGACGTCGGTATCACGCGACGCCTGCCTCAGCGCACGCCTGTTCTGGAAGTCTTCAATAAAATTGATCTGCTGGACGATGCTTCATTGAAAGCGCTTATTGCGCGTCCCTCTGCAGAGGGCAATACGGCGCGCTCGCACGAAGTCTCCCGAATTCTGATCTCGGCCGTGCATGAAACAGGCCTGGACGTATTGCGCAGCAAGCTTTTGCAGATTGCCGGCTGGAATCCCGGCGGAGAGTCTCCCTGGCTGGCGCGTGAACGCCATCTGGAAGCATTGCAGAAAGCCGCGCAGCATCTGCTGAACGCCAAAGACCACGCTGCACAAAATGATCGTGTTTTAGATCTGTTTGCAGAAGAGCTCAGGCTGGCACACGAATCGCTGTGGAGTATTACCGGCCAGTTTTCCAGCGATGATCTGCTGGGCGAGATCTTTTCGAATTTTTGTATTGGGAAGTGATGTGATGTCCAGGGTCGCTCATTGAAGTCTGCTGTGTGCGAGGATGAGATTGCAGTAACCGACAACGCAGTGAAGGCGTTCAGAACCAGCGACAAGATCTACGTGCGCACTGTCGGCCAAGGGCTACACGCGGAAGCGTTCCCGACCGGGGCATCGTCTGGCCTTACCGCTACCGCCTGGGCACTCTGAAGACAACTCGTTATTAAGTTGATATCCTCAAAACCTGTAAAAGCTGTTCCCGGATTTCCTTTGCCGGCGATCCCAGATCAACGGTGGCAAATCGAATCTCATGGTTCTGGATCACGACGGACTCGTTAACCATATCGCCCAACGAAGGATGAAGGAGCAAACCTGAGGCGTTATCAGCTAGAGAATCACCATTACCTTCCTGGGACCTCAAATAGGCGTATATCTGATAGATGTATCCGCTGCGCAGTGTTTCTTCCCGATACCAGCCTCGAGTCACAATGGAGTTGAACTTCGTGTCAATGACGATACGACATTTTGCGTCGAAGTGGTCAAGGATGATGTCGGTTCGCATCGAGGGGAGGATCTTCTCTATACCCAGACTCTTATTTTCGATCTGCCACCCAATGGTTTTGCCCGCATTGACGCACCATCCCCTTTTGGAAAGTACGACGTCATAGAAACCAGCGAGCCCTTTCTCGTAAAGCTTCCGAATCCAGGTTATTTCTCTATCCGGCAACGACAAATGCTTTGCGCCTGCCGCCTCTGTAGGCAGGGCAAGATTGAAGGCCAAGTGGGCCGCAGCAACCATCGGCTGATCATCTGCATCATGCCTCCCGAAGCGGTCGATAGAGATCTCACCACGATTCGGACGTTCACCGGTTACGCCAATGCGTCTCAGGCTTGCCGCCAACGACCGGCATCGATATGCCAGCTCCCCATGAAGAACGATTTTCGATATTTCCTCCAGAGCAGTCCGGACGTAGCGATTTCGGGCAGTATCGATGGTCAATTCATGGAATCGGCAAGCCACCTTTCCGCGATCCAGTAATCGATGCCTCTCAGTGTTCAGTAGGTCGATCCGTCCGCGCACGCGGCCAAGAATAGCCTCTCGCGATTGATAGCCATAACTCAAGTTCCTCTGAATACGGCGCTCTACGCGACGGCAAAGCATTTCTGCTACCAGATCTGGAATTTCATCAGGATTGTCTTCTACGGCGATCTTCGCGTTTTCGAGATCCCTGAACAAATCCGATGCATACAGCATGAGCAGCCAAAGGTTACGCACCGGAATTCGGCCGATATGACCAATTTCATCATGGACGTCTGATTTCAAGTTGGCTGCGACAAGTGTCAAGATCAAAATCCTTCCAGCAAGCGTTCTCTCGCCTTCTGGGATTTCTCGAGCGCATCAAACCAGTATTCATCTAGGAGCGGACCGATTTCGGTATCGACTACCTGGCGGAACCATTCCCGGGCATCACTGATGGGAATACCAAACGGCGGTGTGACATAGCTGTGCCCCACTCGGAACTGAGGCCCGAGACCGGTGTCGGCTGAAATATCGCTGTTCAGGGCGATTAGACGCTTCTCAATTTCGATAAGGATCTGTGAATCAATACCGCACTGGGATTGGGTCCAATCGTGCCAGGGCTTTCCGAGCGTGGGCTCCAAATCAATGAAGGCAAAGCGGCGACGCAACGCCAGATCGACCAAAGCAAGGGAGCGGTCGGCAATATTCATTGTGCCGACAATATATAAGTTGTCCGGGATGAAAACACGCTCGCCATCTGACCGTTTATAGGACAGCTCCAAGGCCTCATTGGGCGTTCTTTTGTCGACCTCGAGTAGCGTCAGCATCTCGCCGAAAATCTGTGCAGGATTCCCGCGATTAATCTCTTCAATAACGACGACATGCCTTGAAGATGGATCTTTCGCGGCAGCTTTCATCATCTCCACAAAAGGCCCGTCCACCAGCGTGAGCTTTCCGTCCCCCACCGGCCGCCAGCCACGGATAAAGTCCTCATAGGAAAGGTTCGGATGAAACTGCACCGCTCGTACTTTACTGTCGTCGCGCTGCCCCATCAAAGCGAATGCCAGTCGCTTGGCCAGCCAGGTTTTTCCCGTGCCTGGCGGCCCCTGAAGAATCAGGTTTTTCTTGGTCCGAAAGCGCTCGAGAATCTTTTGGAGTTTTTCCCGCGCGATGAAACATCCATCCGTCAGAATGTCATCGACGGAGTACGGTTCGATGGGTGCAGCCGTGACCTCTGGGTCGGGTGTGGCTTCCGCTTCGTCATCCTGCGCATCAGGGTCTGTGGCATTCAAGTGGGCAAATGATCCACTATCCTTGAAAAGCCAGGCGGCAACTGACAGCTCTGGAAATGAGTGGACGGGATACGCATCCT